>JAYTLK010000190.1:0-9548 GCA_043729515.1 Herminiimonas sp. | reverse complement strand
GTCACGCAAGGCAATGACTTGATCAGGCGCGGCGCGGCGCAACACTTCCGGACGGCGCAGTTCGAGCCAGACCCGGCGCCGAATGCGCCATGCGAGGTCGGGCTGCGCAGTCGCCTCCAGCGCCTCGGCATAGCTCATCAACCACAAATAATCGTTGCGCTGAAAACCGGATTTGCGAAACCAGTGCAAGGCTTCTCCCTGCCGGTTCATCGTCATCAGCGCGGCAGAATACGGATCCCACAGCACCGGATTGGTTTCGGCATCTCTGGCCCAGGCCGGCAGGACCTGCTTGAGCGAGACGCCGTCATGCGCTGCAATGAGCAGCCAGATCAGGCTGGCGCGAACATCCATGTCGTCCGGTCGCAGCATCAAGGCGGCCCGCAGGTCACGGGTGGCGCCCGCGAGGTCGTTGCCGTTCTGGGCGACTGCAGCACGCCCTGCGAGAAAATTCGCGCCTTTTTCCAGCGCAGCGCGTTGCGTCGGCGTCAGACCGGCAAGCAATGTACGGGCGCCGTCCCAATCGGCAATCCGGATGCGCAAATTGAAGGCCAGTGCGGCAAAACGGGTCTCGCCGCGCCGGGCGAAAGCAAACTCGGCCAAGCGCGCTGCAGCCAGCGGCTGCCGGGATTCCAGCAACGCGATCAGGTTCGACACATCGTTGTCGTCGGCCGCATCCGAGGCCAGCAAATGGCGCAATCCATTGGCTGCAGCCCGATCGTCCTGTAGCAGACCGGCGGCTTCGGCATAGGTTCGCCAGAAGACAGCGTCGGTGGCTGCTGCCGCCACGCTCGCGCGTTCGAGTTCGCGTAGTGCCATCACCGGTTGGCCGCTGCGAAAATACTGATCGGCGATATGCAATGCATAAAAGGTGCGGGGACCGAACTGTTGCTGCAGCAGTCGATACGTGGCCAGTGCTTCAGCGTCGTGGCCGCTGCGTTCGGCCAGTGCGGCCAGCAGTTCCAAGCCATGCCGGCGCGCCGAGGCATGCCGTCCCCCGGCATTCGAGGCGGCGTCCAGGCGCGCAAGCTGGGCTCGTACGGCAGTCAGTGCTCGCTCCGGCTGCCCCGATGTTTCATGGATCAGGACCAGCCGATCGAGCCAGACCGGATCATCCGGCGCAACAGCCGCCTTGTGCTCCACCACGGCCAGCTGGGTAGCAGGATCGACCACGCCGACGGCCAGCGCCATGACCTTGTCCCACACCGCTTCGTCGCCGCTCAAGCGCGCATAGGCCAGCCAATGCGGCAAGGCGGAGGCTGGCTCGCCGCTCCATTCGTCGACCTGTGCCAGCCGCTTGCGCCAGGGCATATCGCCAGGTCGTTGCCGCACGGCCGCTTCCGCTACCCGGCGGGCATCGGCAAGATTGCGATTGGCCAGAAAAATCTCGTAGCTCAGGACATACGCTTCCTCATCGAATGCGAGGTGTGGGCCCCGGCCATCAAAATCGCGCCCGTGGGTGACGTCGGCATCGATATTCGGCCCCGAAGCACCGATCCGGCGCAGCATGGCTGGCGCGGGCGCTTGCAGCAGCACGGCATAGAACTGCGCCGGTGTCTGCCATCGGAGCGCAGCCAGTTGCAGCAGACGTTTTGCATACCGTTGCGCGGCGTCGAGCTGATTGGCGGCCTGGGCCAGGCGTGCCAGAAACAGCAGCGTCGCCGTGTCGCCGGCGAGCCGGCCCAGATGTCGGTCCGCTGCCGGCACGATGGCTGCGTAGTAACCGCCGGCCTGCAAGGTTTTCAAGGCAGTCATGAAATACTCCCGCTCCAGCGGCAGCGAGCGCGCCACATGCATCGCCCGAAAATACAACTCGGCGGCAGTCGGGTAATCCCCGATGCCGAGTGCTGCGCGCGCTGCTTCAGCGTAGATCGCCGGCTGCAATTCCGCCGGGCGCGCTGCCAGTTGCTGGAACGCGCGGGCGGCGATCGCGTTGCTTCCAGCGGCCAGCGCCTTGCGGCCCAGCACCAGCAGATGGTCGGAATCCTGTGCAAGTGCGACCAACAATCCCAGTTGCGCGCGCATGGCGTCGAGTGCGCGCTCGCGCGCGGCAGTGTCGCTTTCGATGGCAAACGCTTCCTGCTCGCGCATTTTTAATTCCAGCCACTGGGCATCGAGCCGCAGGACAGGATCGGTGCCCGACAACATCGGCACCAATGCCTCGCGTGCCTCGCCGTAGGAGCCGAGCCGCACCAGTTGATCGACCAATGCCGCACGGAGTCCGGCAGACGTCGGCTCGGCTTTCAAAAAAACCTTCAGGTATTCGATCGTCAGCCGATCGGGTCTGGCATTGCGCTGACTGCCGGCAAGCCGTTCTTCAAGTGTCTGATGGGGATAGACGAGCAGCAGCGCCAAACACACGGCCAGGCCGAACCCGGCAATCGTCCAGCCAGAGAACAATTCCAGGCGCTGGTATGGCGTGTCAAAGGAATACCAGGTGCCGTGGCGCTCGCCGACATTGCGCGGCGCGGACTGGCCAGCGCCCGCCTTCATCCCGGACACCGCACCAGCACGTGCCGCTGGCGAACGATCGACATAACTTCCGCCTTCCTGCCAGATTGCGACATCGGCAGGCGCTCGGCCGGCTCGCGGTACCGCATCGAACCGGCATGCGCCCTGCCGCCTGGGCCAGCGCCGCTCTCTGCCACAGGCGCCTGGTCATCGATGCCGACCGTGCAGCCTGCCGCGTTGGCAAGGGTAAAGTCAATGCGGTCATTGGCAGTCACGGAAAAGCGCAATTCCTTCGTTGCCCGGGAGCCGATCTGACGCTGCAGATCGCTGACCGCGCCGTTGACTGCCGACAGGTAGACATCACCTGGTCGATTCGGTCTGGGCGACAGGCGCACTTCGGCTGCTGCCAAGGTCAGATAATCGCCGGACGGCCCGGACGTGACGCCGGCCACACCGCGACTGTCGGCCAGTGACGGCACGGCGCTGCCCACCGGCAGGCGAAGCGTGCGCAGGCTCTCACCGGTACGCACCACCAGTTCGCCGGTAATCAGGTCCCGGGCAATGCTGGTGGCTTCGAAGTCGAGCACCTTCTGCGCATATTGCGACGGAAAGATGCGGGTAAACGGTTGCGCGACGGCCCAATCGTAGACCTTGTGCAGCGCCAGGATCGAAGCCGGCTTGCTGGCCGAATAGACGTGATAGTAAATGTCGACCGGCTTGAAGCGCAACGGTGCGCCGGTCAACCGATAGGTTTCCAAAGCCCGCTCGAAACCGTAGAAAGGCCCGGTCCAGTTGCGGGTGTAGACGTTTTCATTCTGGTTCGGCGCAAACACCTGGTACCAGGCATCCTTGCGCACGCCATTGGCGGCAATTGCGGTCCAGCTCTTGTTGCTTTCCGTGATGACGGTGTCGCCGCCGTTCATGTTCAATACGCCGCTACGCACTGTTTGCGCTATCGCACCAGGCGGCGCCACGGCGTTGCCGCTCCAGAGAAACAGCCGCACTTTTTTCCCGACCGGCAGCAGGCGGTCGTTGATGTAATCGATCGAACCCTGGATATCGCGCACGATGTCGAAGCGATACCCTGGCAGTGGCAGGCCATAGCTTTTATCGACGGCGCCCTCCTCTTGATTGTCGGCCAGGCGCATTGCCTTGGCCCAGTTGAAGGGATGCGAATACGAATGGCTGGCGGCTTCCACGTTGGGCAAGGAAAACAGGCGGCGCGCAATTGGCTCGAGCTGCGGCGACAAGTTGGCAAAGACGCCCTTGGTACTGAGCTCCCCTTCGATCACGGAGACTGCCGTCGGAATCTGGTAACGGCCGATGAATTCACGTTCCATGACAGTGGCTGCAAACGGTGTTCCGGGCAGCTCTGCGCGGGATGCGAACCCGTCAGCGTCGACATGGGCGGTCAGGATTCGCTGGCCGCCTTCGGTTGTGACATCCGGCATCGGCATGGCCGGCAAGCGCAGGGCGGCTTGAAGAAACGCGATCGGTTGCAGGATCCAGCGATTCTGGTCCAGGGTCGGCAGGGTACGGGTGGTGAACGGGCTCAGGGCGAAGCCACCCCAGGTGGTCAAAGCAACGGCATCGAACCGTGCACCGGACTGATCCTGCAGGCCCAGCAGGCTGCGGCCCTGTCCGGCGCGCAGGCGCAGCGGCTGAAACGCCGAGCGATCGGCAATGGCCGGTGCTTCGAAACCGACAAAGACCGGGTCAGATGCACCCACGCTCAACCGGCTCGGCTGGTCGGTCTTGTCAAGTTCCAGACCAAGGCCTGCGGCAATTCTGGCGTCGAGCGCAAAACCAAAAGTGTCGAAAACCGCCAGCGGCACGCCGGCGTCGGCTTGCCGCTTGAACCAGGCTGCCAGACCGGGATGGTCAGCGCCAACATTGAGCCAAGTGACCACGCCGGCGTAACGGCCGGCCAGCGCGACATCCGGCAACGGCTGGCTTTGCAGGTCGACGAATTCATAGCGCAGGCCAAGATAATTCAACGGCATGCCCAGAAACCGCTGGGCAGTGGTGTAGAACACGTCATGGTTCAAATTGTCGACCAAAATCAGCACGGTTCGTGGCAGCACTTCGACGCTGCCAACGCCCAACGTCCCCAGAGCACCGTCAGCCACCCAGGGCACGAAGCCATGCTGGCGGATCTGGGCCGCCGTGGTGCGGGCCAGCAGGCGCGCGTCGGGTTGTTCTGGCGCCACATATTCGATGGAAATCACCGGCAACCGATAATGCTCATGCGCCATCTGCATTTGCCCGAGCAGCCATTGCCGATCGCCGGGCGCCACCGGATGATATTGCTGGCGACCGGCGTCGTAACCCTGGTACAACGATTCCGCCGCCACTGCCTCGACCAACGACGAGATCTCCGGCAATAATTCAAAGCCCCGATTCAGGATCAAACGCGCATCGGGATAACGGCGCTTTAATTCGCGCAGGGTGCCGACCAGTGCCCGCACTTGCACGGCCCGCTCTTCGTCGGTGGTGCAAAAGAGCTGATAAGAATCGAGGGTATCGATGAAAAAGCCGCGCCAACCTTTTTCCCACAACGGTGCGATGACCTGCGACAAAAAGAACTCCTGCCAGCCTGGTGCACTCTGGTCGACCACCCGGCTGCCCCAGGCGGGGTTATCGGTGCGCAGCGTGGCAGCCGGCAGACTTCCGTAATAGCGGCGCGACGGTTGCACCTCCCCCAACGAAACGTAGGCGAACAGGGAATGGACGCCATCGACGGTTGATCTGGCATGCATGCGCGGATCGGCGACGAAGTCAGGCTCGACGACGGCGATGTCGAATGCCTGCAGATCGCGCATGGGCGGGTTGGCGCCGTAGAAAAACGCGACGCTTGGATTTGCAGGGCCAGTGGCCGAAGGTAATCTGGCAGCCGTGGATGGCGTCGAGGAAGCTCGCAGGCCGGCAGTGGGCGTTACCTGCAGATCGGAATGCAGCGGCGCGATCGTGTCCCCAGAGGTTACAGCCGTTGCATGTCGGACTGGATCGATGCCTTGCGCCAGCGACACCGCTGCATGCAATGCCAGCCAGCATCCGATTAGTGAAGGACGCAGCAAGGCGCGAGAGAATTGAAAAACCAACGAGCCCATATGCTGAAATTCCAAAATACACGCCCTGCCCTGCCGGGTCATGCCGATGTGACAATACGATCGAGTTTTGTCGGGAAAAAACTCAAAATCGCCCGCATCATGATACTTGCTATTTGGCATCATGTTGTGCCGCCGAGACTCATGTACCGCATTCTTGCAACACCTGTGCAAGCGCCGATCGAGAGCCGTCCCTCCGGTGGACGATCTCCAGCAAGACACCGCCTTTGGCTGGTGGAATCTTGATTCCTCTTAAAAACCGGTCGAGACCTCTTCAACAAGGGGATGAAATATGTTCCTTATGAGAACTTAATTCGCGAGGTAATCCGAGTACAGTAGGCGCTCCGACACCACGCCTTTGAGGCCCAGCATGCAAAGCATCGATGCCTTCCGCCAGATCGCCAGTGAAGCCACGCGCGGCGAGTTGCATTTTCCGACCAACGTAAATACGTCGCTGCAAATCCAGAGTGCTTTGGATGACCCTGATTGCCATCTTGAGCGGGCCGTCCGACTGGTATCAGCCGAGCCGCTGCTGGCCGCTCGCATGGTGGCGATCGCCAATTCGGCGGCCTACAACCCGGGCGGCCGGGAGATCACGAACGTCAATGCCGCAGTCGCCCGACTGGGCTTTCGGCCACTTCGCTCATTGGTGGCGGCGCAGATCATGCGCCAGTTCGCCAGCATGCTGGCCGACCCGGGCCTGCGGTTGCGGGCAGCGCAATTGTGGGAACACAGCGCGCAGACAGCAGCCATTGCCCATGTGTTGGCAAGGCGGATCACGGGCGAGGATCCGGAGACCGCATTTTTCACCGGTATCGTGCATGACGTCGGCGGATTTTATTTGCTCTCGCGCGCCGCCGAGTTTCCGGGAATTCTTGATGGCGGTGGCGAGGGCTGGCGCGAATATGGCGAGCGCGTGATCGGTCGGGCGGTCATGAAAAAGCTGGCGGTGCCCGAAGCGGTTCTGGCCATCATGGATGCGGTGTGGTTCGGCGCCCTCAGCTTGCCGCTGGTGCCATCGGCGGAATCAGCGGCAAGTCAAACGTCGAGCATCATTCTCCTGGCCAAGCAATTGACCGTGACGCCGTCGCCCTTCGCCCCTGCCCGTGCAGTCGATACGCTCGGTCTGCATGCGACCGTCGATTTTGCCTGCGGCGCGGGGACGTTGCAAAGCGTGTTGCAGGAGTCGGCAGAGGAGGTCCGCTCCTTAACTTCTGCGCTGCTAATTAGCTAGCGCCTGCCCAAGTGCCTGTGACCGACGCCAGAACGATGGCGCGGGTGCTCCCGACCTTTTCAGTGCTGCTTCCCATTTGCAGACAAGCAAACGCTTCATTACACTCGCCAGCGGCATCCTGCCGGCTGCGGACCGTCTTCCTTGCCGCTGCGGCGTGGGCTGCTCTGCCAAGGCCACCGGATTGCGTCGCTTGGCCACGGTACTTTATTGAAAATTTAAGTTATCCAACAATCAGAGGAATCACATGTTTAGTCACGTCATGATCGGCACCAATGACATCGAACGCGCCAAGCGCTTTTATGACATCGTACTCGGCACCCTGGGCGCCGGTGAGCCAATCCGCAACCAAGCTGATTCCGGGCACGCGCGCTTGTTCTACCGGCACAATGGCAGCACATTTTGTGTGACACAGCCGATCAACGACGAACCGGCCACCTGCGCCAACGGCGGCACGATCGGGTTCCAATGCAGTTCAGCCGGCCAGGTCCACGCGTTTCATCAAGCGGCGCTTGCCAATGGGGGCTCTGCGGCAGAGGACGCGCCCGGACTCCGCAGCAGCAAGATGGGCCCGATGCACCTGGCCTATGTCCGTGACCCGGACGGCAACAAGCTCTGCGCGATTTATCGCGACAAATAACGATCAAGATATTTCGCAGGCAGGGTGACACCTGTCTTGAGCGCTTGACTGCGGTGGAAGGTATTTGTTGCCGGAATGTGCGCGTCGAACAACATTTTGTTTAACGAACGACAACAACTACAGCAGATACGTCAAGCGCTGACGCAAATCGGCACGTGTACGGCATTCGTAACGCCGGAGCGCAGCCTTTCATTCGCCTCCAGGGCCAATTCCGACTCCAGCGCCTAGAGTGGCCCCGGCTGACCCGTTTCAACGCCTCCAATGCCTTCCTAGGCGCTCCTGGACCTATCGGGGTGGACCTGGCTGTGGTTCGTCATTTTTCCTCCGCCGATTTTGTTCGCATGCATGTTGAAAGTAGCTTTTGCAAAAGATGCCGAAACGAGGAAAAGTACTGCACGCTCGTTTGATTGCCTTTACGCAATGTTAATTAAGAAATTATTAATATGGAGAGTTTTCGGGAAAATGTGGATTTCAGTCTACTTTTCTTTACGCAAATTCGGCCACGGTCCGATTTTCACTTGATATCACGATTTGTTGACTAAGATCAGTTGTTGAACGGTTCAACACTTGTTTTACCTGAAGCCTTGTTAGGACACCGCTAACTTCCCCTGAATAGGACAAGGGCGACGCGACCAAACTGCTTGAACTCTCTCGTCAATCCATCAAAGTCGGGCCCGCTACCGCTACCGCAACCGGCTCTTCAAATGTTTCCCGAAATGAGAAAAGTGCCGGGGACATGTTTGCAATCAATGCGCGCCGCGGGGCAACACGCTGCGCCCTTCATACCGCAAAAAACGCCTGCACCCGTGCGATAAATGCCGCGTGTCGTTCGGCGGGCAAAACCTCGGGCTTGATGCGCAACTGCCCTCCCCCGTTCACGCCGGGCAGCCACTCCGCAATGACCCTTCCATCCACTTGTAAAACAGACAGCGTCAAATCGTTTGCAGCGGTAACTGCAGGAAAGACTGTTCGTGGTGACGTCAAGCGATTAAATACCGCGATTGAAGCGAGCGGTTTTTCAGCGGGCATTTGCTTAATTTGCACCGCGGTTTGAATGACCAAATTGGCGTCTCGGGCGATGGCTTCCGCAAGCGGTTGCGCCCAACGGAACTGGATCTCAAGGGGATTGGTGAAAGCCTCGATGACTGCCAACGGCAAGCGGGCAAGCGACATGCTTTTTGATATCAGTGACACGTCGACACCGATCGCCTCCGACAGCTTGCGTTGCGAAGGGTATAACCCCCGCTCGAGGGCTGCCAAGTACATGCAACCTTGTTCCCACGCGCTCAAGTTCTTGCGACCGCGGTTTTCGCGCTCCATCTCTTCGAACAAAGTTTGATCATCCACCGCTTCAATCAGCGCATTGACTGGAATGCCAAGTTCCAGACAGGCCCGATGGCGACGGTGGCCATAGACGATTTCGTACAGAGCAGTGCAGTTCTTTGGCTCCAATGCGGATGCGGATGCGGATGCGGATGCGGGTGCGGATGCGGTCGAATCTACCACCGGGCGCAACGGCCGAACCTTGATCGGCTGCACATTGCCGCCGGATTCGCGAATTTCTCGCTTCAGTTGGGCAAAGTCACCGAGGTCGAAATTGCTTGCATGACGATTTGCCAAGGACGACGAGACAATCGATGAGGCGTCCAAAGCACGGACAAGCTTCGCGCCGGTGAACTGCTTGACTTGTTCCCGCAAAGCTTCCGCTTCGAGATGAATTGGTGACTGTGTCGTGACGAATTGTGCCATGCCGCCGACGGCGGTCCGCGTGCGTGCTACCTGCTGCGGGCGATTATCAGCTTCCGTATCTTCAATCAATTTCGGGGCCGACAGCAAACTGATCAGTGCATTTTTTGCAGCAAGCTTCTTGCTCATTTACGAGTCTCCTTCACGGGCCGTCGCGGCGTGTTGAACCGTTCAACAGCAGTAACTCCAGATAAACGATCTACCTGCTTCGCCCAAGCCGATTCGATCGCGCCTTCAATATGCCTGACGAAGTTATCGTAGGCATCTTTTGCGCGTTTGAAAGTTTTTGCAGAGCCATCATACCGAGCAACATCGTAGACCGTTCCAAATTCCGCCGCAGAAACCCCGGTCACGGTCGTTTTCGGTATCTCGACAG
>JAYTLK010000189.1:0-4295 GCA_043729515.1 Herminiimonas sp. | reverse complement strand
GGTTCTGACGGAAACGGCCGCCTTTGCCTTTAATCATGTCGGCCAGCGATTTCAACGCACGCTTGTTGGCACCGGTCATGGCTTTGCCACGGCGGCCATTGTCGAGCAGCGAATCGACCGCCTCCTGCAGCATGCGTTTCTCGTTGCGCACGATGATCTCGGGTGCTTTGAGTTCAAGCAAGCGCTTGAGACGATTGTTGCGGTTGATGACGCGGCGGTACAGATCGTTCAGGTCGGAAGTGGCGAAACGGCCACCGTCGAGCGGCACCAGCGGACGCAGGTCTGGTGGCAGCACCGGCAGCACCTCGAGCACCATCCACTCGGGCTTGATGCCTGACTTCTGAAAACCTTCGATGATCTTGAGACGCTTGGCGTACTTTTTGATCTTGGCTTCGGAACCGGTCTTTTCCAGATCCTTGCGCAGCGTTTCGGCTTCGTGCGGCAGATCGAGCGAACGCAACAGCGAGCGAATACCCTCGGCACCCATGCTGGCACTGAAATCATCGCCGAACTCTTCGACCTTGGCGAGGTAATCGTCCTCGGTCAGCAGTTGGCAACGCTTGAGGCTCTCGGTCATACCAGGATCGGTCACGACATAGGCTTCGAAATAGAGCACGCGCTCGATGTCGCGCAGCGTCATGTCGAGCACCATGCCCAGACGGCTGGGCAGCGACTTGAGGAACCAGATGTGCGCAGTCGGCGAGGCCAGTTCGATGTGGCCCATGCGCTCGCGGCGCACTTTTTGCAGCGTGACTTCAACGCCGCATTTTTCGCAGATCACGCCGCGGTGCTTCAAGCGCTTGTACTTGCCGCACAGGCATTCGTAGTCTTTGATCGGGCCAAAAATCTTGGCGCAGAACAGGCCATCGCGCTCCGGCTTGAAGGTGCGGTAATTGATGGTCTCAGGTTTCTTGACCTCGCCGTAGGACCACGAACGAATCTTCTCGGGGGAAGCCAAGCCGATGCGGATCGCATCGAACTCTTCTTCCTGGGTGACTTGCTTGAACAGATCGAGCAGGGCTTTCATGTTTGTGTCACTCCGGTGAGATTAGTGGCGCTCGAGATCGATGTCGATCGCGAGCGAACGGATTTCCTTGACCAGCACGTTGAACGATTCCGGCATGCCGGCCTCAATCTTGTGGTCGCCCTTGACAATGTTTTCGTAGACCTTGGTACGGCCCTGCACGTCGTCTGACTTGACGGTGAGCATTTCCTGCAAGGTATACGACGCGCCATAGGCTTCGAGCGCCCACACTTCCATCTCGCCGAAACGCTGGCCGCCGAACTGCGCCTTGCCGCCGAGCGGCTGCTGGGTGACGAGGCTGTACGGGCCGGTAGAGCGCGCGTGCATCTTGTCATCGACCAAGTGGTGCAGCTTGAGCACGTGCATGTAGCCAACCGTCACGGGACGCTCGAACGCTTCGCCAGTGCGGCCATCGACCAGCATGACCTGGGTCTTGCTGGCAGTAAAGCCGCGCGGCTTGGCGAACTCATCCGGATACGCCAGGTCAAGCATGGCGCGAATTTCTTCTTCATTGGCACCGTCGAACACCGGGGTGGCAAACGGCACGCCACGGGTAAGATTGCGCGCCAGATCGAGCACTTCATCGTCCGAGAACTGCGCGAGGTCTTCCTGCTTGCCGCTGGAGTTGTAGAGCTTCTCCAGATACTTGCGCACATCCATCACCTTGCGCTGGGCCTTGAGCATTTCGTCAATGCGCTGGCCAATGCCGCGCGCGGCCCAGCCCAAATGCACTTCAAGAATTTGGCCTACGTTCATCCGTGACGGCACGCCGAGCGGGTTGAGCACAATGTCCACCGGCGTGCCATCGGCCATGTGCGGCATGTCTTCGACCGGCACGATGCGCGACACCACGCCCTTGTTGCCGTGACGGCCCGCCATCTTGTCGCCAGGCTGGAGGCGGCGTTTCACTGCCAAGTACACCTTGACCATCTTGATGACGCCCGGCGGCAGTTCGTCACCTTGCGTGAGCTTCTTTTTCTTCTCTTCAAACGCCTGGTCAAACTGCACGCGCTTTTGCGCCAGGCCATCTTTCAGCTGTTCCAGCTGCCCGGCCGACTCCTCATTCGCGAGACGAATGTCAAACCAGTGATAACGCTCCAAATCGGCCAGATACTCCTTGGTGACCTTGGCGCCCTTGACCAGTTTCTTCGGGCCGCCATTGGCAACCTTGCCGTTCAGCATGCGCTCGATTCGGGCGAAGGTATCGTTCTCGACAATCCGCATCTGATCGGCCAAATCCTGCTTGTAGCTCTTGAGCATGTCGTCAATGATCGACTGGGCGCGCTTGTCGCGCTCAATGCCTTCACGCGTGAACACCTGCACATCAATCACCGTACCGGCGATGCCAGAGGAGACGCGCAGCGACGTGTCTTTCACGTCGCTGGCTTTTTCCCCGAAGATCGCTCGCAACAGTTTTTCTTCCGGCGTCAACTGGGTTTCACCCTTCGGCGTCACCTTGCCGACCAGTACGTCACCGGCCTGCACTTCCGCGCCAATGTAGACAATGCCCGACTCGTCCAGCCGGCCCAGCTGGCCCTCGGACAGGTTCGAGATATCGCGCGTGATTTCTTCGGAGCCGAGCTTGGTGTCGCGCGCCACCACATTCAATTCTTCGATATGAATCGAGGTGTAACGGTCTTCAGCGACGACCCGCTCGGAAATCAGGATCGAGTCCTCAAAGTTGTAACCGTTCCATGGCATGAAGGCGACCAGCATGTTCTGACCAAGGGCCAATTCACCCAGGTCGGTCGATGCGCCGTCCGCAATCACGTCGCCCTTGGACACTTTGTCACCGGCACGCACGATCGGACGCTGGTTGATGTTGGTGTTCTGGTTCGAGCGCGTGTATTTGATAAGGTTATAAATATCGACACCCGCTTCACCAGCGACAGTTTCGTCGTCGTTGACGCGGATCACGACCCGGCCGGCATCGACATAATCAACGTTGCCGCCACGCAGAGCCTGCACCGTTGTGCCTGAGTCCACTGCCACGGTGCGCTCAATGCCGGTGCCGACAAACGGCTTCTCGGCGCGCAGGCAGGGCACAGCCTGACGCTGCATGTTCGAGCCCATCAACGCACGGTTCGCGTCATCGTGTTCGAGGAACGGAATCAGTGATGCCGCCACTGACACGATCTGTCCCGGTGCCACGTCCATGTATTCAATCTTGTCGGCCGCCGACAAAATCGTCTCGCCCTTGTGGCGTGACGTCACCAGTTCATCTGTGAGCCGGCCGTTTTTGTCGAGGCCGGCATTGGCCTGGGCAATCACGTAACGGCCTTCTTCAATCGCCGACAGATAGTCGATCTCGTTGGTGACCTTGTGGTTGACCACCCGGCGATATGGCGTCTCCAAAAAGCCGTAGCGGTTCAGACGCGCGTACAAGGCGAGCGAGTTAATCAGGCCAATGTTCGGGCCCTCCGGCGTTTCAATCGGGCAGACCCGGCCATAGTGGGTCGGATGCACGTCGCGCACTTCGAAACCAGCACGTTCACGCGTCAAGCCGCCCGGCCCGAGAGCGGAGACGCGGCGCTTGTGGGTGATTTCCGACAGCGGGTTGGTCTGGTCCATGAACTGCGACAACTGGGACGAACCGAAGAATTCACGAATCGCAGCCGAAATCGGTTTCGCATTAATCAGGTCATGCGGCATCAGATTTTCGGTCTCGGCCTGGCCGAGGCGCTCGCGCACTGCGCGCTCAACCCGCACCAGACCGGCGCGGAACTGGTTTTCCGCCAGCTCGCCGACGCAGCGCACACGGCGGTTGCCGAGGTGATCGATGTCGTCGATTTCGCCGCGGCCATTGCGCAGATCCACCAGAATCTTGATGACGGCAACGATGTCTTCGTTCGACAGAATGCCCGGGCCTTCGAGCTCTTCGCGCCCGACACGGCGGTTGAATTTCATCCGGCCGACAAACGACAGATCGTAGCGGTCGGCGTCAAAAAACAGGCTGTTGAACAGGGACTCAACCGAATCTTCGGTCGGCGGCTCGCCCGGGCGCATCATGCGGTAGATCGCGATGCGCGCGCCGATCTGGCTCTCAATCTCGTCGTTGCGCAGCGTGCTCGAGATATAGCCGCCGTGATCGAGATCGTTGATGAACAGGGTCTTGATGTCTTTGATGCCGGCGTCGCGCAATGCCGTGAGAACCGTTTCAGTGATCTCGTCGTTGGCATTGGCAATGATTTCACCGGTTTCGGTATCGACCACGTTGTGGGCCAGCGTGCGGCCGAGCAAATAATCGTCCGGCACTGCAATTTTCTTGAGG
>JAYTLK010000188.1:0-12852 GCA_043729515.1 Herminiimonas sp. | reverse complement strand
GGCCCTGCAAGATAAATCAGGATGCGCAGACCGATGTCGGCATAGCGGGTGATGTGCATGTCGCTTGATTGAGAATGAGAACCTTCATTATACCAAACTGGTACTAGAAATACCTATTTAAATTGAATGACGATTCAGGCGATTCAAACGAGTCAATTGATTCAGGCAATCGGCCGAGCCGGTGCCTGTGCATGCTGTACGGCAGCCGCCTTTCATTCCTCTGCTTGGGGCAGGCGAATCGTGTATTGCCCGGGTTTTTCATCACGCACGATCTGCAGCATGTGATGTTTCTGTGCGTCTTCCACCATGTCGCGAAACGAACGGTAGCCGTAGAACGACTCGTTGAATCCGGGCTTGCGACGCTTCATGGTCTGCTTGACCATCGAGCCCCACATTTTTTCTTCGCCGCGTTCGGCGATCAGGGCGTCGATGGTTTCGACGATCAGGTCAAAGCCCTCCTGGCGCCGCTCTTCCAGTTTTTCCAAGTCGTCGACGTTATCGTCCGACCTGTCCTCCTGCCGTTCTTCAGACTTTGATTCGGTCCGGAATTCGGATCTGGCGTCGGGTTTCGATTCGCCTTTTGCGCTGGAACGCGATTCGGGCCTGGCGTCGACTTTTCCGTCGCCTTTCGCATCGCCCTTGTTGTCGGGCTTGTCATCCCGTGTGCGGCGTCCGGCAGCTTTCTGCACGTCGCCACCTGCCTCGCCAGCTGCAGGCGACGATGGCGACGCGCCGGTCCCTGCAGCGGTCTTGACCGCGGTCTTCCTTGCCGTCGGGCGGCGCTTGGCTTTCTGCTCCCTCACCAGGTCGTCGTAGAAGATGAATTCATCGCAGTTCGCGCTCAACAGATCGGAGGTCGAGCTCTTGACGCCGATGCCGATCACGTACTTGTTGTTCTCGCGCAGTTTCGAGACCAGTGGCGAGAAGTCGGAGTCGCCGCTGATGATGACGAAGGCGTCCACGTGCGCCTTGGTGTAGCAGAGGTCGAGCGCATCGACCACCATGCGGATGTCGGCCGAGTTCTTGCCGGACTGGCGGACATGCGGGATCTCGATCAATTCAAACGACGCTTCATGCATCCCTGCCTTGAATTCCTTGTACCGATCCCAGTCGCAATAGGCTTTCTTGACGACGATGCTGCCTTTGAGAAGCAGGCGTTCGAGCACGCGGCGAATGTCGAACTTGTCATATTTGGCGTCACGCACGCCGAGCGCCACGTTCTCGAAATCGCAGAACAAGGCCATGTTGGTGATTTCAATCGGTCCTGCCATGAGGATGTCCAGTCAGAGTGAGGGTGCGGGTGAGGTACGGGCGGCAGCAGAGGCCAGGCGCAGCGCATTGGGGCCGGGTGCATGTCATGCCAGGGTAGCCGTGGAACGGTCAGAGGTCGAGCGTGGCGACGACCGGCGTGTGGTCGGAGGGCTGCTCCAGCTTGCGCGGCGCCTTGTCGATGATGCAGGCAGTGCACTTTGCCGCCAGCGGTGGCGAGAGCAGGATGTGATCGATGCGCACGCCGTGATTGCGGCGAAATGCCATCTGGCGATAATCCCACCAGCTGTAGAGCTTGTCGGCCTGTTCGAACAGGCGAAATGCATCGGACAGGCCCAGCGCAGTCAGCCGTTCGAAGGCAGCGCGCTCCGGCGGCGAAACCAGCACGCTGCCGACCCAGGCAGCCGGATCGTGCACGTCGCGGTCGGCCGGCGCAACGTTGTAGTCGCCCAGGATCGCCAGCCGCGGATGGGCCGCCATTTCTTCCACCAGCCAGTCGTGCAGGGCGTCGAGCCAGGCAAGTTTGTATTGATACTTGTCCGAGTCAACAGACTGGCCGTTGACGACGTATGCGCAGATCACGCGCACGCCATCGACTGTTCCGGCGATCAGGCGCTGCTGCTCGTCGGCAAAATGCGGATTGTTCTTGACGACGTCGGTGATCGGGCTGCGGGCCAGGATCGCCACGCCGTTGTAAGTCTTCTGACCGCTGAAGGCGACGTGGTAACCGGCGGCCTCGATGGCGGCCACCGGAAATTTATCGTCGGTCAGCTTGGTCTCCTGCAGGCAAAGCGCATCGACCGGATTTTCGGCCAGCCATTGCAGCACGTGCGGCAGGCGGACTTTGAGGGAATTGACGTTCCAGGTGGCGAGTTTCATGGGACAGTTCCAGCAACGATAGAACGCGGCAGGCGCCGGGCATCAGTCGCCCGGCGCCGTCGAGACATCAGCCTGCGCGGTTCATCAGGAACGTCGTCAGCAGCGGCACCGGCCGGCCCGTCGCACCCTTGGCAGCGCCGCTCTTCCAGGCAGTGCCGGCGATGTCCAGGTGGGCCCAGGTGTAAGCGCGGGTATAGCGCTCGAGGAAGCAGGCGGCGGTGATGCTGCCCCCGCCCGGCGTGCCGATGTTGGCCATGTCGGCGAAGTTCGATTTCAGCTGGTCGTTGTAGGCCTCGCCCAGCGGCATGCGCCACGCGGTGTCGCCGCTGGCTTTGCCGGCGGCCAGCAAGTCATTTGCCAGTTCGTCATGCGCATCGTCGTCGCGGGTAAACAGGCCGGTGTTGTGATTGCCGAGTGCGACCACGCAAGCACCGGTCAGCGTCGCGATGTCGACCACCACCGCCGGCTTGAAGCGCTCGACGTAGGTCAGCGCGTCGCACAGGATCAGGCGGCCTTCGGCGTCGGTGTTCAGCACTTCGATCGTCTGGCCCGACATCGAGGTGACGATGTCGCCCGGCCGTGTCGCGCTGCCCGATGGCATGTTCTCGCAGGTCGGAATCACGCCGATCACGTTCAGCTTCAGCTTCATCTCGGCGATCGCGCGGAAAGTGCCCAGCACCGAGGCGGCACCGCACATGTCGTACTTCATCTCGTCCATGCTGGCGCCCGGCTTGAGTGAAATGCCACCGGTGTCGAAGGTGATGCCCTTGCCCACCAACACGGTTGGCGCATCCTTCGACTTGCCGCCCATGTGTTTCAGGACGATGAATTTCGGCGGCTCGACGCTGCCGTTGGTGACCGACAGGAAGCTGCCCATCTTCAGCGCTTCGATCTGCTTGCGGTCCAGCACTTCGACGCCGAGCTTGTATTCCTTGGCGAGCTTTTTTGCCGTGTCGGCCAGGTAGGTCGGCGTGCAGATGTTCGGCGGCAGGTCGCCCAGCTCGCGTGTCAACGCCATGCCGTGGGCAATCGCCTGCGCCGTGGCGATGGACGCCTTGCCCATCTCCGCTGCATGGCCGGCCAGACCGAAGACGATCTTGCGAACGCCGCGCTCGGCAGAATCCTTCTGGCTTTTCAGACCATCGCTGCGATAGGCAGCATCTTGCGCGGCCAGTACCGCTGTCTGCACCATCCAGGCGGCATCCCGATTCTTGACCGATTCCGCAGGCAAGGCAATCATGGCGTCGTTTGCCCCAAGGGTTGCGAAAACGCGCACCGTCGCCTGCAGGGCGCTGATGAAATCCTTCTCCGCCACATGCTCGTTCTTGCCCAGGCCGACCAACAGGATGCGCTCGGCGCTCACGCCTTCGATGTTGCGCAACATGAGCGTGCTGCCCGCCTTGCCGGAGAGGTCGCCGGACTTCAGTGCGGCGCTGATGGCGCCCCTGAAATCGAGTTCTTGCGCTTCCTTGGTCAGCTTCCTGTTTTCGTAGATACCGACCGCGATGCAGCCGGTTTTCACCGCAATGATGGTAGTCTTTGCGTCGAATGCTTTTATGCTAAAGTCCATGAGGCTCCCCGTTATCCAATCGCAATTATAAGCTCCTAATGATCTTTCAGCGCGCGTTACGACGCGAATTGCTCAGCACCGCCGGCGCCGTTTTCACCACGCTTTTCACCATCACCATCACCGTCATGCTGATCCGTATCCTGGGTCAGGCAGCTGGCGGCAAGGTCGCTTCCCAGGATGTCATCGCGCTCATCGGCTTCTCGGCACTCACGGTGCTGCCGGTCCTGTTGATCAACACCGGATTCATCTCGGTTCTGCTGGTCGTCACGCGCAGTTATCAGGATTCGGAAATGGTGGTCTGGTTCACCGCCGGCCAAAGCCTCACGCGCTGGATTCGCCCGGTGCTGACCTTCGGCATGCCGATCGTGGTGGCAACCGCTCTGCTCAGTTTCGTGGGCACGCCCTGGGCCCATCGGCAGAGCGCGGACTTCCGGGAGCGCTACGAAAAACGCGAAGACATCGCCAAGGTCTCGCCCGGAAAATTCCAGGAGTCGGCCAGCGCTGATCGTGTCTTTTTCGTCGAAGGTGTGTCGGGCGACGCCAGCCATGTGCGCAACATCTTCGTGAGCACCATGCAGAACGGCCGCGCCAGCGTCGTCGTTGCGAAAGAAGGCACGATGGAATTCAATCCTGCCGGCGACAAGTTCCTGGTAATGTCGAAAGGGCGGCGCTACGAAGGTCAGCCGAATCAATCGGATTTCCAGATGATGGAGTTCGAGCGTTACGGCGTGCTGGTCGGGCGCCAGTCGCAGGCGCTCAACAGCGATCGCTCGGCCCGTACCTTGCCCTTGTCACAGCTGATTGCCGCGCCCACCGGCGCCAATCTCGGCGAACTGCTGTGGCGCATCGCCTTGCCGTTGATGGCGATGCTGCTCCTGCTGATCGCCATTCCGCTCGGCTTCGTCAATCCGCGCGGCGGGCGGTCGTCGAACGTGTTGCTGGCGTTGTTGATGTATGTTTTTTACAGCAACATGATCAGCGTCTTCCAGGCCGGCGTAACGCAAGGCCGCATCTCGCTCGCGCTCGGCTGGTGGCCGATGCATCTGCTGGCGATTGCGGCCATCACGTTGCTGTTCAGCTGGCGCCTGACAGTCAACAGCCCCTGGCATCCACGGACCCTGCTGACCGGCCGCTGGCGCAATCGGAGCCGGAATCGGCAACAGAACCGCAGGGCGGGAGGAACTGCATGAGAAACACCGTCCTGCTGCGCTACTTCGCCCGCGAGATCATCCGTTCGGTGGTGTTCGTGTTGATCGCCTTTCTGGCATTGTTCGCGTTCTTCGACCTGATCAACGAACTGCCGAATGTCGGTCGGGGCGGCTACCAGCTCGAACATGCGTTTTTGTTCGTCCTGCTTGGCATGCCCGGATACACCTATGAACTGATGCCGATCGCTGCGCTGATCGGCACCATCTATGCACTTGCCCAGTTCGCGGCCCGCTCGGAATTCACCATCATGCGTGTCTCCAGCATGTCCACGGCGATGGTCGGACGCATGCTCGGCACAATCGGCATCCTGTTCGTGGTGATCACTTTCATTTTCGGCGAATTCCTCTCGCCCTACAGCAGCGACCTGGCCAAGCGCCTGAAGCTGCAGGCGCAGGGCGCGGCGATGTCGCAAGAGTTTCGCACCGGCCTCTGGGCCAAGGATGTCATTCGCGCTGATGGGGTGACCGGCGACGTGACCGGCTCACGCTTCGTCAATGCGCGCGAAATGCGGCCGGATGGCAAATTGCTCGGCTTGAAGCTGTACGAATTCGATCGTGACTTCCGCTTGACCGCACTGATCTCCGCCGACGAGGCGAATTATCGGGGCAGCAACCGCTGGCAACTGGCACGGGTGACCGAAACCCGCTTCGCCGCCAATGCACCCGGCGCAGACATCGCAGCCCAGGCCCTGGCCGTCGGCACCTCGACGGTGGCGCTGACGCAGCGTGAGCTGGTCTCTGAAATCACGCCGGACATTCTATCGGTGCTGTTCGCCGATCCGGACCGGATGTCGGCCGCCGATCTGCGGGCCTACACCCGCCACCTGTCGGAAAACAACCAGCTGACAGAACGGTATGAAATCGCCTTCTGGAAAAAACTGATCTATCCGCTGGCAGTGTTCGTGATGATGGCGCTGGCATTGCCGTTCGCCTATCTGCATACCCGCAGTGGCGGCGTGAGCTTGAAGATATTTGTCGGTATTATGATCGGCGTCAGCTTCCAGCTTTTGAACAGTTTGTTTTCCCATCTCGGGCTGTTGAATACCTGGCCGCCTTTTGCGACTGCGATTCTGCCGAGTGCCGTGTTTCTGGTCCTGGCGATCATCGCGCTGCGCTGGGTGGAGCGACACTAGAGTCCATCGTCACACTTCACACCGAGCGCTACCTCATGAACCCACCTGCACTGATTCTTTTCGCCCACGGCGCCCGCGACCCACGCTGGGCTGCGCCCTTCGAACGCCTGCAAAAGCTGACGCAGGAAAAGACCCCTGCCGTGCAGGTGCGGCTGGCATTCCTGGAGCTGATGTCGCCGCGGCTGCCGGAAGTCGTGGCCGAGCTGGCGGCCGGCGGCGTCACAGGCGTGACAGTGGTGCCGGTGTTCCTGGGGCAGGGCGGTCATGTGTTGCGTGATTTGCCGCAGATCGTCGCGCAACTGGCCATCGACCATCCGGGCGTTGCGGTAAGCGTGGTGCCGGCGATCGGCGAAGATCCGGCCGTGCTCGATGCGATGGCGCGCTACTGCATTGGCAGCGTCGCGGCAGCCGGGCCAGACGCTGGCTCCGGCGTCGGCACGGACGCCGCCGACGGCACTGTCCCGAGCACAGGCACTGCCGCATGAGACTGGCGCGCCATTGCGCACCCGCGTACTCGGGCCGGTTGCTGCTGGCGTTTGTTACGACGCTGATGCTGACGATGACGCTGGCAGCGATCCCGTCACCGGCATTAGCGCAGGTACTGTTGCGCGCGCCGCCGAACACGATTCCGATCACGCCACGCCTGACTATTTCCGGCCAGCCTTCGGCCGGATGGCTGGAGACACTCGGTTCACGCGGTGTGGAGGCGGTGATCTATCTGGCGCCGCTGTCGGTCGGCGACGCCGTGCCGGAAGAGCCGCGCATCCTGGCGCGGCAGCAGATCGAATTCATCCACATCCCGATCGTCTTCAACCAGCCCTCCAGCGCAGATTTCGATCAGTTCTCGACTGCCATGACCCGCCTCGCCGACAAGAACGTGCTGGTGCATTGCCAGATCAACATGCGCGCTTCGTCGATGGTCTTTCTGTACCGGACCATCGTCGGCAAGGAAAGTCCGCAGGTGGCCTATGCCGATGTGGAGAAGGTCTGGATTCCGGATGGCCTGTGGAAAAATTTCATGCAGGATCAGCTGCACCGGCATGGCGTCGTGTTTGATCTTTCGGAAGACTGGTTGAAGTAAGGACGGCAGGACTGGCACCGGGCACTGTCCATCAGGCATCAGGCATCAGCCACCAGCCACCACGCCCCAGCCATCAGGCACCAGGTACCAGGTACCAGGCACCAGGCACCATCCACCAGGTATTTCAGGCACGCCTCGCGAGCGCCGCCCCGATCATGACGAGGACCGGCCCGTTACCCGTATCCAGCCCCGTTTCCAGGCCGGCCAGATCGAGATGCTGAATGCGTTCGCTCGGCAGGCTGCAGTTCTCGACCACCACGACGGGCGTGCCGGGTGCATGACCCGCCGCCAACAAACGCCGCGCCGTCTGGATCGCTTCCCGTCCGCCCATGTATTGCACGATCGTGTCGGCAATCGGCATGTCGGTTGCGCCCGGTTCGCTCGGATCGGTGCTGGACGTGAAAAACGCCACGCTGCGGGAGACGCCGCGCCGGGTCAGCGGCAGCTTGCAAGCTGCAGCTGCCGCCAGCGCCGTCGTGATGCCCGGGATGACTTCGTATGCGATGCCGGCTGCCTCCAGCGCCCGCAATTCTTCGTCGGCGCGGCCGAACAGCATCGGATCGCCGCCTTTCAAGCGCACCACCCGCGCATGGCTGCGGGCGCAATCGACCAGCTGTTCATTGATGGAGGCCTGCGCCGTCGATTGCCGGCCACCGCGCTTGCCCACGGCGATCTGCAGCGCCTGTGGGCACAACGCCAGCATCTCGGGTGTCACCAGCGCATCATGCAGCACGACCTCGGCGCTGGCGAGAATGCGCGCGCCACGCACCGTGATCAGGTCGGCCGCGCCCGGCCCGGCGCCGATCAGCCAGACTCGTCCGGGTGGACGGTCTGCAGGCAAAGGCGGCTGGGCATGATCGGTCATCTGGGAAGCCAAGGACGGCGGTTTCGGAACAGTGCGATTGCTTGCATGAATCGTACCAAACACGCCGATCCGCACGATCGCGCCGCCTCTGCCGGCAAAGTCGGCAGATTGCGGGCGAGGCCGTCGCAGCCTTACAGCGTGATCATCCCCGCCGCCACCGTCTGGTGGGTGACTTCGTCGATCAGGATGAAGGCACCGGTGGCACGCGTGGTGGCATAGGCGTCCACTGCCAGCGGCTGCTGAACGGTCAGCGTGATGCGGGCCACGTCGTTGAGCTTCAAGCCGGTGGCCGGACGCTGTTCCTGGGTATTGATGTCCAGCAGCGTGTCGACCGAGCCGACCCGCGCACCGACCTGGCGGGTGGTGTGCTTGAGCCAGTACTTGCGCCGCAGATCCAGCGGTTCCTCGGACAGCCAGCAGACATCCGCCTGCACCGTCTTCAGCACCGTGGCCGGGCTGTCGGCAGGCACCAGCATGTCGCCGCGCGAGATGTCCAGATGCTCTTCCAGCAGCAGTGTCACCGATTGCCCTGCGATGGCGACGTCGAGCGAGCCATCCAGCGTGACGATGTCCCTGACGGTGGCCGACAATCCGCCCGGCTGCACCAGCAAACGGTCGCCACGGCGCACGCTGCCGGCCTCGATGCGGCCCATGTAGCCCCGAAAATCCTGCGCCGCATGGCCGTTGTGACGCGCCACCAGCTGCACCGGAAAACGCAGCGGGCCGACATGCGATGCATCGTAGACCGACAGCGACTCCAGCATCTCGATCAGGGTCGGGCCGGTGTACCAGGGCATGCGCTCGCTGGCCACGACCACGTTGTCGCCGGCGAGAGCAGACAGCGGAATCGGATGGATGTCCTTCAAGCCGAGCTGTTTCGCAAAGGCCGCATAGGCGCCGACGATGCGGTCGTATACGGTCTGGTCGTAACCGACCAGATCCATCTTGTTGACCGCCACGATCACATGCTCGATCTGCAGCAGCTTGGCGATCGTCGAATGGCGCTTGGTCTGGATCAGCAACTCAACGCTGCCGTCGTCGCCGAGCTTCACCTTGGAGACGTCGATCAGGATGATGACCGCGTCTGCCGTCGAGGCGCCGGTGACCATGTTGCGAGTGTACTGTTCGTGGCCCGGCGTATCCGCGATGATGAACTTGCGCTTGGGCGTGGCGAAATAACGATAGGCGACATCGATGGTGATGCCCTGTTCACGCTCGGCCTCCAGGCCATCGGTCAGCAGCGACAGGTCGATCGTGTCGCCGACGGTGCGCTTGTGCTTGGCGCGTGACATGGCGTCGAGCTGGTCGGCGAAGATGCCCTTGCTGTCGAACAGCAGGCGGCCGATCAGCGTGCTCTTGCCATCATCGACCGAACCGGCGGTGATGAAGCGCAGCAGGCCGCGCTCGGCGCCGGCGTCTGATGGGCTGACCGTGGCCATGGCTGCGGCGCCGACTGCGGCACCAGTAGGACCGGCTGCACCAGCGGCACCAGCGTTCTCATTGCGTACGGCGGCATTCATCAGAAATATCCTTCTTTCTTGCGTTTTTCCATCGAGGCTTCCGACGTCTGGTCATCCATCCGGGTCGCACCGCGCTCCGTGATCTGGGTAACCGCCGTCTCCGCAATGATCGCATCGACGGTGGCGGCATCCGACGCAACCGGGCAGGTGCAGGAAATATCGCCGACCGTGCGGAAGCGCACGGTGCGGGTTTCGACCGTCTCGCCGGCGCGCGGTGGCGTCAGGTCGGTCAGCGGCACCAGCAGGCCGTTGCGGGGAATGACCTCGCGCTGATGGGCAAAATAGATCGGCGGCAGCGCCAGTTTTTCGCGGGCGATGTATTGCCAGACATCGAGCTCGGTCCAGTTCGAGATCGGAAAGACGCGCATGTTCTCGCCCGGATGCACGCGGGTGTTGTAGAGATCCCAGAGCTCGGGCCGCTGCGCCTTCGGATTCCACTGGCCGAATTCATCGCGGAAGGAAAAGATGCGTTCCTTGGCGCGCGCTTTTTCTTCATCGCGCCGGGCGCCGCCGATGCAGGCATCGAACTTGTGCTCGGCGATCGTCTCCAGCAACGTGACAGCCTGGGCTGCGTTGCGCGAATCGGTTAGCGGATTGCGCAGGCGCACCGTGCCGCGCCGGATCGATTCTTCCACCGAACCGACGATCAGGCGCTCGCCGAGTTCGGCCACGCGCTGGTCACGGAAGGTGATCACTTCGGCAAAGTTATGGCCGGTATCGATGTGCACCAGCGGGAATGGAAAGGCGCCAGGACGAAAGGCTTTCTCGGCAATCCGCAGCAGCACCACCGAATCCTTGCCACCGGAAAAAAGCAGCGCGGGATTGGCACATTCGGCCGCCACTTCGCGCATGATGTGAATGGCTTCGGATTCGAGCCAGTCCAGATGGCGCTCGTTGAGCTGGCCGGCCATCACGGTTGGTTCCACTGCAGTGTTCATATGATCTTGAAAAGAGAATTGGCTGTCGGTGTCGGTGACGACCGAGATAAAGACATCGTCAGTCGATGGCCTGAATGATCGGCTCGACCACAGGATCGGGCGCCGGATGACTGGCTGCGCTCTTGATGCGAATGAGCTTGCCGTCGACCACATGCAGCCCGCATTCCTTCGACTCCGGATTTTCCCACCACCACCGTCCGGCCCGCACATCCTCGCCCGGCTGGATCGCCCGGGTGCAGGGCTCGCAGCCGATCGACGGATACCCGCGGTCATGCAGCGGGTTGTAGGGCACGGCGTTGGCGCGGATGTATTCCCAGACGTCCGCTTCCGACCAGTCGGCCAGCGGGTTGAATTTCAACATGCCATGCGCCGCGTCGTCTTCCTGCACATCGAGTCCGGCGCGCGTGGTCGATTGCGCCCGGCGCTGGCCGGTTACCCAGGCACGCTTGCCGGCCAGCGCTCGGTCGAGTGGCTCGACCTTGCGGATGCCGCAACAGGCCTTGCGCATCTCGACGCTGTCGTAGAACGCGTTCAGTCCGTTGGCGGCCACATAAGCCTCGACTGCCGCCGGATCGGGCCGATAGGGCATCACGTCGTAGCCATAGGTGTCGCGAATGCGGTCCAGCATGCCCAATGTCTCCGCATGCAGGCGGCCGGTTTCCAGCGTAAAAATTCCAATCGGCAGCTTTGCTTTCAGGATCAGGTCGGTCAGCACCATGTCCTCAGCTGCCAGGCTCGATGCAAACACGGCGGGCGAAAAATCCGCCGCGATGCGCGCTAGCGTCGCCTGCGTGGCTGCGACCAGTGCCGGCAGCGCCGGATTGGCGGCGGACTCGATCATGCCGGCGCTCCAGGGCGCCCGACGCGCTTGAAGAGCGGCGTCTTCTGATCCCACGAGGTTTGATAGCTTTCCGAAAAATCGGTCAGTCCCTTGAGGGCGTCGTGAATGTCACGGTCTTCACGCGTCGCGAAGGCATCGAAGCCGACCCGCTGCATGTAGAACAATTGATCCCGCAGCACATCGCCGATGGCGCGCAATTCACCGGTGTAGCCGAGCCGGGCGCGCAGGTTGTAGGCAATCGAATAACCGCGGCCGTCGGTGAATTTCGGGAAATCCACCGCGATCACGGCGAACTGGCCGAGCACATCCTTCAACACTTCCGGCCGCGCGTCGCTGGCCAGCCAGACACCGAGTTCCCCACGCTGCGCTTGCGCGGCAATCGCTGCCGGCTGCGCCTGCCATACGGCCAGCGGCACGATGGCGCGCCCGGCGGGAATAGTGACCGTGGCGGCATCGTCGCCTTCTTCCAGGCGCAACACGGTCCAGTCATCCTGGACGACTTGTCGTTGCTTGATGATGTCACGCATATGCATCCTCTCCGGCGACATGCTTCGACTTGATCGGCGTCGCATAGACATGTTCCTTGAACGGCGCCACACCCAGACGCTGGACGGTCTCGATGAACGGCTCGTTCTCGATCCGGTCCCGCACATAGACCTGCAGCAGACGTTCGATCACGGTCGGCATCTGGTGCGCCGAAAACGAGGGCCCGATGATCTTGCCGATCGCACTGTGATTGCCCTGCGCGCCACCGAGCGAGACCTGGTACCACTCCGCCCCATCCTTGTCGACACCGAGAATGCCGATGTTGCCGACATGATGATGACCACAGGCGTTGATGCAGCCCGAGATGTTGAGTTCGATCTCGCCGATGTCGTACTGGAAATCGAGATTCTCGAATTTCTCGGCGATGGCAGTGGCAATCGGAATCGACTTCGCATTGGCCAGCGAGCAAAAATCGCCGCCAGGGCAGCAGATGATGTCGGTCAGCAGGCCGATGTTCGGTGTCGCCAGTCCGCGCGCCTTGGCCAGTGCATGGACTTCCGGCAGGTCGGCCTGTTTCACATCGGCTAGCACCAGGTTCTGTTCATGCGTGACGCGGATTTCGCCGAAGCTGAACCGGTCGGCCAGTTCTGCCACGAAATCCATCTGCTCGGCAGTGGCGTCGCCGGGTGGCACGCCGGGCTTTTTCAGCGACAAGACAACGATCGCATAGCCCGGCACCTTGTGCGCCTTCACGTTGCGTTTGGTCCAGTTGCCGAAGCTACGGTCAGCCGTCTTGCGCAGCGTGATCGCTTCGTCGTCGCCGGCGAAGTGTTCATAAGCCGGAGCGGTGAAAAAGGACGCCATGCGATCGAATTCCAGATCGGTCAGCGTGCTCGGGCCATCCTTCAGATCGACCCATTCCACCTCGACCTGGCGCCGAAATTCGGCGATGCCGATGGCTTTGACCAGGATCTTGATCCGGGCCTTGTAGATGTTGTCGCGCCGGCCGTACTGGTTGTAGACCCGCATGATCGCTTCGGTGTAGGTCAGCATGTGCTGCCA
>JAYTLK010000187.1:0-12476 GCA_043729515.1 Herminiimonas sp. | reverse complement strand
CGGGCGGCGCGCTGCAGCAGTCGCGCTGGCAGCGGTTGCTTGATCAGTTGCATCGCCTGCCGGGGAACCTCAAACGTGGTCGTGGCTGGATGCTGGCGCTGGCCGCTGCACTGTTGTTGCTTGCCGCTTTACTACCGCCGCTGCGGCTGGCGCGTGAGGTTGTCAATCACCTGGTGGTGATCGACATCACGCAAAGCATGTACGTGGCCGACACCAGCGTCGACGGGCGCACCGTCAGCCGCCTGGCCTTCGCGCGCCGCGCCCTGACCGACGCCCTGGCGGTGCTGCCGTGCGGCTCGCAACTCGGCCTGGGGATTTTCGCCAGCCGGCGCACCTTGCTGCTGCTGGCGCCGATCGATGTGTGCGAAAACCGCATCGAGCTGGAACAGGCGATCGAGCAGATCGACGCCCGCATGGCCTGGGAAGACGCAAGCGTGATCGTGCGCGGCGTTTATTCCGCGACCGACGTTGCCTTCGAGCTGGCGCAGCATCCTTCGGTGATTTTTTTAACTGACGGCCAGGAATCCCCGCCCATGGCCAGCATCCCCGACTTCGATCGGCCGACCGGCCGTGTCAAGGGCACGCTGGTGGGCGTCGGCGGCGATGTGCCGCAGCCGATCCCCCGGCTGGACAAGGAAGGCCGGCAGATCGGCTGGTGGTCGGCCGGCGCCGTGGTGCAACGGCCGACGCCTGCGGGTTTCACGCCCGACCAGGAACACTTGTCGTCGCTGCACGAAGCGCACCTGCAGGGTGTGGCGCAGGCTGCCGGCCTGGGCTATGCGCGCCTGGAGTCGGTCGCCGGCATGGCGCGTATCCTGAACGACCGGCGTCTGAGTCGGTCGCTGGTGGTGGCCACCGACATGCGTTGGATCCCCGGACTGCTGGCCGGTTTGCTGCTGGTCGTCTATTACCTCGGCAACCCGGCAAGGTGGTTGGCCGACCTGCGGCGACAGATCGGGTTGTGGCGCAGGCGGCATGCAGATCGGAAGGCCGATCTGCAACCCGATCAACAGCACGTCCAGCAACTGGAGCGAAAGCCGGAATCAATCTCGGGACCGGCATCACACTGAACCGCTCCCATCGCCTACTGCCCGTTCAAGGTTGCCCGTTCCAGCAAGAGATACAGCTGCTCGACATTCTTGTTGTGCGCCGGCCGGTAGAGGGGCAGCTTGGCGAATGCCGGCAGTTCGGACTGCCGCCCGGCGTCGCCCAGGCTCACACCCTGTGCATAGGTGTCGTGCACGCTCTGGCGCAGTGCCTTCAGATACGCCGCCAGTTCATCGACACGCGTCACTGGTGCCGGCGCACCTTCTCCCGGCACCAGCAATTGCAGCGGCAATTGCTTCAACTTGTCGAGCGCGTCGAGCCAGGTCGCAATCCGGGCATCCTTGGTATCGGGAATACGGTCCAGCGACACCAGGCCGCCGGCAAACAGCACACCCGACGCCCGGTCCAGGACGGCGATCGATCCGGGCGACGCGCTCTGGCCGTAATACAGGATATCGAGCTGGCGGCCGGCCACCGTCATGGTGGTCGTGCCGTCGATGCGGCGCCCTGGCACCGTCACCTGCGTGCCTGCCATCTCGTCGGAACCAAGAACGGCATTCAAATTCTTCAGGCACTTGTCGCAGCGTTGTTCGATCAGGTCCGCGACCTCCCGATGTGCAAGAATCGGAACACCCTGTGACGCCAGTGCGCCGTTCCCGAAGATGAACGCCGGATGCTGATGGGTGTCGATGGCCAGCACGATCGGCTTTGGCGTGAGCCGGCGGATGGTGGCAATCAGCTCTTCGGCATACCGGTAGCTGGTGCCGGTGTCGATCAGGATCACGCCATCGTCACCGATCAAGATGCCCTGATTGCCCACCGCGCCGTGGTTCTGCGCACTAGGTTCGGCGGCCGCGCCGATGATCGCATAAACGCCGGGTGCGAGCTGTCGCGGCACCGGCACGCGTTGCACGACATTGCCGGGTGCAGTCGCGCAGCCGGCCAGAATGCCGGCAATGGCCAATAGCAGCGATGGCAGGATTCTTGCAGCAGGCCGGGTGGCCCGCACCCGCGCAAACCAGCCGCCGCAAGGGCTGCCGTGGCACCATCTGCTTCGCAGCACGGCGCAGGCGGGCTGCACAGGAAACGGCGACATGCCCGGATTTGCCATTTGACGTCTTTCGGTATTGAGGAAACTACATGAAGTGTGTGATGAAACCCGCCCTGCAATCCATCCTGCATCACCGGTCGCGCCTGGCGCGCGGCCTGTTGTTCGTTGCAAGCGCTGTGCCACTGATCGTGGCCCATGCCGCCACCGGCGATGCGGCCGCACGGGTGAGCGATTTTCCGACCACGGCCCGGGTCGAGTTCGTCCTGGAATGCATGAAGAACCATGCAGGCAAATACGAGTATCTGTACAAGTGCTCCTGTGCCGTCGACCAGACCGCGATGCAGGTGAAGTACGATGATTTCGTCGAAATCTCGACGGCATTGCGCCACCAGACGTTGGGTGGCGAGCGCGGCGCAGAATTCCGCGACCCGGAAGTCGTCAAGCAGATGGCGAAGCGCTACAAGAAGATCGAAGAAGAGTCGGCCGATGCGTGCTTCATCAGGTAAGGCAACGCAGATGATGGCCTGCGCAAGCCTCCACCCGGTTGGCCGACAACGCTTTGTGCCGGTGCTCCTGATTGCCGCCGTATTTATGGCCGGCAATGCGACAGCAGCGGCTTCTCCAGCGACGGCCGGCACTGCCACCACTGCCACCACTGCCACCACTGCCACCAATGTGACCTCGAGCCCCACCGCCGCTGAAAAAACGGTTGCCATCCTCGACTTCGAACTCATCGACGACACGCTGGAAAATGCCAAGGACGAGGCCCAAAAGGCACGGCTGCAGCAGATCAGCCAGCAGCTGCGCACTGCTTTCGCCGATAACCATTTCTACCGCGTGGTCGACAATGCGCCGGCAGATGCATTGATTGCGGACCTGAGCGGCCGCTTTGCCCTGCACGACTGCAACGGCTGCGATGTCGACATCGGCCGCGCCTTGAAGACCGACCGTGTCCTGACAGCCTGGGTGCAGAAGGTCAGCAACCTGATTTTGAACATCAACATCCAGATTCGAGACGTGCGCACCGGCCTCATCATGCTCAACAAGTCGGTCGACATCCGCAGCAATACCGATGATAGCTGGCGCCGCGGCATTCGCTACATGGTGCGCAGCATGGTGGAAAAGAACCAGGGCAATCTGTAACGCGGAAAAGGCGGTGGCTGCCACACCGGCGCCGCCTCCTGAAGTCGCATCTATTGCGCCTTGACGTTGAGCGAGGTCTTGAAGGTCAGCTGATCCGAATCCTCGACCTGGGCCGTCAGCTCGCCATTTGCCTTCGGCGTGAAGTAGAACCGGAAATTCGGATTCTCGCTGATCGAAAAATCCACGTCCGCCGTCATGACCGGCTTGCCGGCGTATTTCACTTCGATCTTGCGCACATAACGCGGCGGCTCATAGAGGCGCGTCACCTGGTCCATCGTCAGGCCGGACAGATTCGGATGGCGGATCATCAGCTGCGCCATGACCGGTTGATTGAGCTTCGGATTGTCTTCGATGGTCAGTTTCATCTTGCCGAGGCTGGTGGACGGCCCGGAGGTTTCGCGTCCGGCCGGCGTCGAACAACCGCCCGAGGCTTTCAAATACAGTGTCGACATCGACAGGGCGCCGTCGTTCATCTCGACCACCGCCCGCAGATGCGTGTATTGCTCGACGCGCACACGGGTCTCGATGTCGGCGCGACCGGTGTCGGGCGTCATGTGAAACACCGCTGCCACCGGCGCCGGATTGTTGTCGAGAATGATGCTGATCGTCTTGATGTACCGCTCCGGCGTCTGCACGATGCGGGTCTTGATCGACACCGGTACCACTGCCGCATCCTCGGCGCGCTCCGGCGCAGCGAGTTCGATCACGTCGTTGCCGTTGTCGGAAATCGGCCGCTGCTGGAACAGGCCGGCGCGCAGTTTTTGCCAGACCGGGTTGTTCTGCGGCGGCGGCGGCGGATCGGCGGCCAGCACCAGATCCGGCACCAGGCTGGGCAATAACAACAAACAAGCGCAGATCGCCAGCTGCTGCACGCGTTTCAGGTTCCAGTTCATCAATCTCTCCCTCTGTCTCGTTGATTTGATTACGGCAATTCAGGCAATTCCCAACATGCTTTCGATGAAAAGTGCCAGCTGTCGCGTTGGTCCGAACATCATCGGCTGCCAGCTGTCAGCGGCGTTCCGGATCAATCGTCCCATTCCAGTTCGGTGAATGCCACGGTGACGTTATGTGCATGAAACTCGTCGAACAACAACCACTGGCCGCGCTCATCCGGGGCCACTTCCATGGCTGCCTGGCCGATGGTGCGATGCGCCTTGATGGCTGCCTTCACACCGTCGCGCACGGCGACCAGGTAGCGTTGCTGCGGACCGAGCATCGCCGGCCAGTCGCTGCCTGGCGCGCCATGCCCGGGCACGACGACCTTGGCCTGCCTGCCGGATAACTGTTCCATCGTCGTCAGCCAACCGGTCAGCTTGCCGTCGATGACGGGAATACGCTCGCGAAACAGTAGATCACCCAGCCACAGCGTGCCGGTCTGTTCATCGCACACCGTCAGATCGTTGTCGGTATGCGAGGTTGGCCATGCCTGCACGCTCAGCAGTCGCTCACCCAGATCGAGCTGGCGCATCCCGGCCGGTGCGCCGGGTGGGCCGACTGCAATGCCGGGCAATACCTGTACGCTCTCGTGCGCTAGCACCGTGCCGAGCGTGCGGTCCAAATAAGCCTCGTAATAGGCGCGCCGGGCTTGCATCGACGCTGGCAGATTGCGATGGCCGACGAATTCCGGTTTGTCGGCGATGAATGCTGCATTGCCATACACGTGATCGGGATGGACATGGGTATTGATCACGTAGCAGACCGGTAGCGGCGTGCGTGCTGTTATTGCACTGCGCAACGCTTGTCCCTCGGCCAGGCTGCCACCGCTGTCGATGACGGCAACGCAGCGCTTGCCGACCACGAAACCGACGTTGGCAATCGCGCCGAAATTCTCCGGCGTGGCATTGGCATGGACGCCGACATGGACGAAGACACCGGAGGCCAGTTCCTGCGGGCGAAGCACGGGCATGTCCCCTGCTGCAGCTGGAATCGCACCGAGCATGAAGCACGGGACCATCACACGCAGCACGGCACGAGACGTTGAAGAAATCATCGCGGGCAGCACGGTCGAGGCGACCACAAGCCGCCGGCATGCAGTCACCGTGCGGCGCCGCGTGTGGCGCGCGCTGGTCTGGCCGGGGAACTTGACGGCAAAATTGAACATGGTCCACGATGCGCTTGCGTGTGTTTTGAAAAGTCGCTGCCGGCCTGTTTGGAGCGACGATGAAGCCGAGTTTTTTGTGCAGTGCCGCACGCATTTTCAGATCGACCAGTCTTTTTTTGATCGCAAGAGTCGTGCCACGCGAACATGCCTTGCTTCCCTATGAAAACCGCCCATTGTGGACACTACTTAGCACTGTTCCACCGGCGTTCAGTGTGTCCAATAATCGGAACACAGCGCCCGCCTGATTGTTCAATCGGCAGCACATGTTTTCAGCATGTGCGCGGCACTCTTCGAGCCGGCACTGACGGTTTCAAAGATCGAGAAACCGCGCCATTCATCATCCCGGCCCGGAACCTTGCCAGTACCGGATCACGCCGCTGACCTGCTGCGCCGCAAGGCTGCAGAAGTCACCACCCGAAAATTTTTGACTGGCATGTTAAGTGCTACGAGTCGGGGGCGACACATTGTCGACTGTAATGATCTATAGAAACTGATCCGCAGGTCGTGTATATCCGTATCACAATAATTTATGGAGGTAGACATGTCTTCGAAGGTAAATTTGAAACTCATGCTGGCCATGGCAGGCGCGCTGACCGTCAGCGGCACGGCATTCGCCGACGCCGAACTGAACAAGGCGTTTTCCAGCAACAAGAACTGGGCATCCCAGGCCGGCAATGACGCCAACCAGCGTTACAGCTCCCTGAATCAGATTACCCAGACCAACGTCAAGAACCTGCAAGTCGCATGGACATTCTCGACCGGCGTGCTGCGCGGACATGAAGGCGGCCCACTGGTGATCGGCGACACGATGTACGTGCACAGCCCGTTTCCGAACAAGGTCTATGCGATCAATCTGGAAGACCAGAGCATCAAGTGGAAATACGAGCCGAAGCAGGATCCGAGCGTCATTCCCGTGATGTGCTGCGATACCGTCAACCGGGGCGTGGCTTTCGGTGACGGCAAGATCATCCTGCAACAGGCTGACACCACCCTGGTGGCGCTCGATGCCAAGACCGGCAAGGAAGTCTGGAAAGTCAAGAACGGCAATCCGAAGGCCGGCGAAACCAACACCAATGCACCGCACATCTTCAAGGACAAGGTCATCACCGGTATTTCGGGTGGCGAATTTGGCGTGCGCGGCCGTCTGACCGCCTATGACCTGAAGACCGGCAAGGAAGTCTGGAAGGGTTACTCGGTCGGGCCTGACGCTGAAATGCTGATGGATCCGGAAAAGACCATGACCTGGACCGACGGCAAGATGGCGCCGGTCGGCAAGGATTCGTCCTTGAAAACCTGGTCCGGCGACCAGTGGAAAATCGGCGGCGGCACGACCTGGGGCTGGTTCAGCTACGACGCACCGGCAAATCTGGTGTACTACGGAACGGGCAACCCATCGACCTGGAATCCATCCCAGCGTCCTGGCGACAACAAGTGGTCCATGACCATTTTTGCACGTGACCTCGACACCGGCAAGGCCAAGTGGGTCTATCAGATGACGCCGCATGACGAGTGGGATTTCGACGGCATCAACGAAATGATCCTGGCCGACATCAACGTCAAGGGTCAGCCACGCAAGGCACTGGTGCACTTCGATCGTAACGGCTTCGGCTACACGCTCGACCGCATGAGTGGCGAACTGCTGGTTGCGGAAAAATACGATCCGAAGGTCAACTGGGCTACCCACGTCGACATGAAGACCGGCCGTCCGGTGGTGACGTCGAAGTATTCGACCCAGGCCAACGGTGCCGACGTCAATACCAAGGGTGTCTGCCCTGCTGCGCTGGGTTCGAAAGACCAGCAGCCAGCATCGTTCTCGCCACGCACTGGGCTGTTCTACGTGCCGACCAACCATGTCTGCATGGACTACGAGCCGTTCAAGGTCGACTACACCGCAGGTCAGCCGTATGTCGGCGCGACCCTGTCGATGTATCCGGCACCGAACAGCCACGGCGGCATGGGTAACTTCATCGCCTGGGATGCCGGCACCGGCAAGATCGTCTGGTCCAAGCCCGAGAAGTTCTCGGTCTGGTCAGGCGCACTGGCAACAGCCGGCGACGTGACCTTCTACGGTACGCTGGAAGGCTACCTGAAGGCGGTCGACAAGAACGGCAAGGAACTGTGGAAGTTCAAGACGCCGTCGGGCATCATCGGCAACGTCAACACCTGGGAATACAAGGGCAAGCAGTATGTCGGCGTCCTCTCGGGTATCGGCGGCTGGGCTGGAATCGGCATGGCAGCAGGTCTGGAAAAAGCGACTGACGGCCTCGGCGCCGTCGGTGGCTACAAGGATCTGGCCAAGTACACCGAACTCGGTGGCGTGCTGACCGTGTTCGCCCTGCCAGGCGGTAACGCAGCAGTGGCGTCGGCCAAGTAAGCATGGGTTTCCGCCGGAGCCTCGGTTCCGGCGGCGTCACATGCCTGTTTCAGGTAATGGAAACTGGCGTTGCGTTACCACGTGGCGCCAGGTTTTTTCTTTCAGAGGATATCGGTATGTCTTTACGCATTACATTGATCGGCGCAAGCCTCATCGTCGCCAGTGCCTGTTCCTCATCCGCAGATAGTGCCGACAAGACGGCCGCTGCAAAAGCTTTGTCCCAGACAACCTCGGCGGCCATGCCGGCCGCCGCTTCTGCAACAACAGCGCCAGCCGCACCGGCCGCCACGCCGATCGTCTTGGCCCAGGCAACGACGCCATCCGAGCCTGCCAAGGCATCGGCCGCGCCCGCAGGCGGCGCACTGTATACCGTGGTCGACAAGAACAAGGTCGATCCCAACACCCTGATCGGCTGGAAAACATGGCGTGCCCAGGCCTGCGAACGCTGCCACGGGGCCAATCAGGAGGGCTTGGTCGGTCCAGCGCTGGTCGATAGCCTGAAGGTGCTGACCAAGGACGAGTTCATGACGACCCTGAAAAACGGCCGGATCGAAAAAGGCATGCCGAACTTCGGCGGCATTCCAGCCGTTGCCGACAACCTCGACAATTTGTATGCCTATTTGAAGGGTCGTTCGGACGGGGCCATCGCGCCCGGCCGTCTTTCCCCGATCGAAAAATGATGTTTGCGGCGGCCCGGCTGCCCGAAGAAAGTTGCGTCATGCCACCATCGACACCGTTTGAACCAGGCCTGCGCTTTTCCCGGCCTTCGCAGTCTGCCCTGGCATGCCTGAGCGTTGCGTTGACCGTCGGCCTGTCATGCGGCGCTGCCGTGGCGCAGAACGCCGACCCGGCGCCTGGCAGCGGCCCCAGCCCGGACCTAAAAGTGCTGCGGGTCTGCCAGGATCCGAAGAACATGCCCATGTCCGACGACAAGGAACGTGGCTTCGAAAATCGCATTGCTGCAGTGCTGGCCAAGAAGATGGGCTGGAAGCTCGAGCACACTTTCTACCCGCAGCGCATGGGCTTCATCCGCAATACCTTGAAGGCCAAGGTTCCGGATACCGAAAACTTCAAGTGCGATGTGGTGACCGCCGTCTCGACCGACTTCGACATCGGACTGGCGACCAAGCCTTACCTCACTTCAACCTATGCGCTGGCATATGTAAAGGGCAAGGGTCTCGACGGCGTGAAGACGCCGGACGACCTGGTGAAGCTGCCGGCAGCCGTGCGCGACAAGCTACGCATCGGCATCTACGCCAAGACACCGCCTTCCGACTGGCTCCTGAAGAATGAACTGATCGGCCAGATGGTGTCGTATCAAACCCAGACCGGTGACCCTGATCAGTATCCGGGCCAGATCATCGACCGCGATCTTGCCTCGGGCAAGCTCGACGTCGCCATCGCCTGGGGTCCGATCGTGGGATATTTCGCCCAGCATGCCAACGGCGTGCCGATTGCGGTCGTGCCGTTCCCGGCGGAAGCCGGTGGCGTGCAGTACAGTTTTAGCATCGCAATGGGCGTGCGGCATGGCGAGAAGGCTCTGCGCGACCAGCTCAATGCGGCGATCGAGGCCAGCCGGCCGGAGATCGCGGCAATCCTGCAGGAGTACGGCGTGCCGACGATGTCGGCGCCCATGGTGGCCGGCAAGACTGGCGCGCCCTCCTGAACAACGACAACAAGGTGGCGATCGCCCAGGCGACTTCTTCACCAAGGGAGAATTGAGAATGAAGCAGGCAAGCATGCGCGCCGGCCGCGCGACGATCCTGGCACTGACACTGGCAACCGGCGGCTTGATCGCCGGGTCAATGTCCAGTGCGGCGGCACAGGAAATTTCTGTTCCAGAAAAACTCTTGTTTCAGTCGAATCACTTCGGCAGCATCAAACAGCCGACCAAGATCAAATACATCTATCGCCAGGAAGCCGCGGCCCCGGACGCGTTCAGCGACGATGTCTCGGTCGAGGTCGTCAAGCCCAATGCGGATGGCACGGCCGAGATCGCGGCCCGTTTTCTGAGCGGTACCCATGAGATACCGATTCCGACCATCGACCATGCGCAAGGCAATCCGGCCATCCTTGGTTTTCTGGAGCGCGACATTGCAGAAATGAAGCGCCTGACCGGCGGCGCCACTGCTTACTTCCGCAAGCGCATCCGCCTCGCGCTGGCGGCGCCAAACGTACCTGTGCGCAAGATCGACGTTACCTATCAGGGACGCCAGGTCGCTGCGCAGGAAATCACGATCCGGCCCTATGTCGACGATCCCTTGAAGGACCGGTTCGGCAAGCTGGCCGGCAAAACCTATGTCTTCATCGTCAGCGATGCCGTCCCCGGCAGCCTCTACAAGGTCTACACGACGATCGATGGCGAGAAGGACAAGGCCATCCCGGCGGTAGACGCCAGCATGACGATTGCGCAGGGCGCGACGGGCGCGAAGCTGGCCGGTGCTGCCACTGCTTCGGCCACTGCTTGGACCACGACGGTCGCACGGCAATGAGCCGTACCGGAGCGACCGCATTGCAACCTCGTCGGAGCCGTCAACCATAGCGTCAGCGAACATGCCAGGGCCGGATCGTGAACATCTTTATCTGTGAACATGCATGCAGCGTGCCGCCGGCAGGCTTTCGCAGCGATTTGCTGCTGACTGCCCTGCTGGACGACCTGACCCGGGTTGGGGACGTCAGCGTGTCGATCCTGCGCGACCCGGCCAATGCGAAACTGGAACTACCGGCTGGTGCGAGCATCATCACCATGCGAGCAGGCGCCTGCGGCAGCGAAGCAGGGCTTGCTGTCGATGCCTGCATCCGTGATGCCGACGCGGTCTGGCCGCTGGCGCCGGAGTCTGGAGGCGTTCTCGAGTCGATTTCAAAAAAAATCCTGCAGCATCAAAAGATCCTGCTCGGCAGCACGCCTGATGCAGTGCATCTGGCCGGCAGCAAATACCGCACCTCCCACGCCCTGAGCGCGGCAGGGGTCGATGTCGTGCCGACCTGGCGCGCCATGACGAGCCTGCCGGGAGACTTGCAGGCGCTGGTGGTCAAACCGGACGATGGCGCCGGTTGCTCCGACACCCATATCTTTTCCCATCCGCAGGCGGCGCGTGAATGGATCACGGCGCATCCGGATGTCGATTACGTGATGCAGCCGTACATCGCCGGTCGGCCCTGCAGCCTGTCACTGTTGTGCGGAAATGACGACGTGTTCCTGCTCGGCTGCAACGACCAGCGCGTGGCCGTCTCCGACAACCAGTTTCATTACATGGGCAACACCGTCAACAGCATCGACGACCGAGGCGGCGCGCTCGAACGCCTGGCGCGTTGCGTGATCGATGCGATGCCGGGTCTGTGGGGGTATGTCGGCATCGATCTGATCATCACCGACCAGGGACCAGTGGTGCTGGAGGTTAATCCGCGCATGACGATGTCACATGTCGGCCTGCATGCGTCGATCGGCACCAACCCGGCAGCAATGCTGTTCGACATGCTGCGCCGCGGCCATTGTGGCTTGCCAGCGGCCGCCAAGGGCCGGCAGGTCAGCGTCGACGTGACCGATCGCGAGCCAGGCAATCGCGCCTCCTGCGCCTCGATTCACTGATAAAGACAGGCAGTCCCGAAGGCGCCATGCAGCGCGCCGTCGCCCCTCAGCGCCGAAGGTTCAGCACATCACGTTGTGCATGCTCGAGCCGACCGGCATGTACTCGCCGTAGCGCATCAGATATTCCCGCTGCGCACCATAGGCCTGGCGCTCGGATTCGACGTTGCTCTTGCAGGTGGTCTGGCCGGTGCTGCTGGACTCTTGCTGCAGGTAGTGCACCATCTCGTGCAACAACACCGAACTGTCGTAGAGGCCATCGGCAGGATCGAGTTGCTGGTCGAGGTAGATCGTCTGCCCGCCGGGGAACCAGCCCTGCACGTGGCACTCGCGGCCACGACAGGCCCGTTCGACCAGGAAGGCATGCGGCACCATTTCAACGATCGGCATCCGCGCCGGCATCGGGTAGCCCGACAGCGTGACCGCCCAGGACATCATGATCGACAGGATTTCTTCCATCCGCTCCACCCATTCTATTGGCGCCGCCCTGCGGGCATCCGAGCGCCCTTCGCAAAAGCTGCCGGTGTCAGAAATCGGACATTAATAATTTTCTCGCGACGCGATCTTGATGTCGAGGCGCTCGAGCTTGCGGTACAAGGTGTTGCGGCTGAGTTTCAACTGTTTCGCAACCTTGCTCAGATTCCAGCGTGACATCTTCAGTTCCTGGATCAGTGCATCGCGTTCCGCCGATTCCAGCGGATTCAAGGTGGTTTCGGGCGCCATCGACGGCGTCGTGACCTGGTCGACCACCGGCCGGCCGATGAAAAAATCGCCGGGCAAGTTGTCGATCGTGAGCACGTCGTTGTTGCGCAGGGCGACCATGGTACGCAACACATTGCGCAGTTGCCGGATATTGCCCGGCCAGCGATGCCGTTCCAGCGCGTCCATCAGGCGCTCGTCAATGCTCACCTTCGCATCGGCCGGCAATTCCTGCTTCAGGACGAAATGGATCAGCTGCCGCCGGTCGCCGCGCTCGCGCAGCGGCGGCAACGTCAAGGTCAAGCCCTGGATCCGGTAATACAGATCTTCGCGGAACTCACCCTTGGCGATCTTGTTGGGCAGGTCGCAGTGGGTGGCGCTGATGAGCTTGATATCGAGCTTGATCGGTGTCTCGCTGCCCAGCGGCACGACTTCCCGCTCCTCCAGCACCCGCAACAGCCGCGCCTGCAGGGCC
>JAYTLK010000186.1:0-3031 GCA_043729515.1 Herminiimonas sp. | reverse complement strand
CTAGGTGGTCGGGGCGGAGTCCGGTCGGATGCGGTCGCTGTCAGCCTGGCGGACGCTCTGTCCCCGGCACGCGATCTCTTTAGGAAATCAGGTGGTCCAGGCAGATTTGCGACCAGGTTTCGAACTGATCTCGGGCGAGTATCAGTTCTGACGGCTTGGCGAATCCTGCCTCATGTATCGACTCTTCACGGGCTCGAACTTTCGGCTGATCGATCTCAAACAGGTGAACAATTCCCAAATGGACCTTACCAACCTCGGTCAGGTCATCGTTGATCAGCCCAATACAGCGTTCTGTATATTTGGACTCAAGAAACACCTCCTCCTCGATCTCGCGGCGCATCCCCTCGCGGTAGACGCTCACCGCATGCTGGTCGATCGACGAGATGTGTCCGCCGACCCCCACCGACCGCTTACTCAACAGCCGCGCCTCCCCCTGCCCCTTGCCCCGCCGGTAGGAGAAGACTTCCCCGTTGCACATGAAGATGCAGTACGGGATCAACTGCTTGAAGCTGGGGTCTTGCTCCATCTCGTTGCGGGGCCGATAGCTGGTGTAGGCCGGGTCGAGCAGCGTCTCCAGATACGGGGCGATGTTCGGCTGGAACCCCTGGAAGTGCCCGATTTCGTGAAACAGCGAGGTGGGAACCACGAGAACATGTTCCACGGTCTGTGCAGCGGTCGTCATGCGGGCGGGGCCTGATGCGGGGAGGGAGGGATGCCTGAGCAGGGAGGTTATCGGTCGGACGGCGGAGTCTCAATGGAACCGGGTCCAGGGTGATTTCTGACACGACTCCAACCGCGACTGGGGTTGCCGAACGATCTGGCTCACCAGCCCGGCCTACTCACATTGCGATAAATCAGCCTCCTCAAGTCTGACATGAGCGTTGAGTGCCACCCCGCCCGGGACCGTTCTTCTACGATGTGACGACGGTCACTGTTTCGGATAGAATTGAATAGGATATGGCCCTCACAGGTCGCGAGCAACACATGCCTCAACTCGAATCTTCACTGCCCCCGGATCGCTCTCACTGGCCGGTGACCAAGACCACTCGGCAAGCGTCCCCAGACGGACGCCCGCCCGGCGGACCCGAGGACTGGCTTCAGATGATGTGGCCACTGGCGTGTGAGGCGTGGGCCATGAAGGGAGAGCCGGTCGATGAATCCCGACTTCTGCGACATGTTGTCCGCGTTCAACGAGGCCGGGGTTGAGTACCTCGTGGTGGGGGCGTACGCGCTCGCCGCACATGGACTCGTGCGATCGACAGGCGACATCGATCTGTGGGTTCGTCCCACAGCCGAGAACGCCTCGCGCGTGATGCAGGCTCTCCGAAAATTCCGGGCTCCACTGGGGAATCTCACAGAGGCCGATTTGTACACACCGGACATCGTGTTCCAGATCGGATTACCGCCACGCCGGATTGATCTCCTAACCTCCATTGCGAACGTGAACTTTGATGAAGCCTGGGCCGACCGTCGACTGACTACTGTTGCCGGAATCCACTTTGCGGTGTTGGGACGTGCCATGTTTCTGAAGAACAAGCGGTCGACCGGACGAGCCCAAGATCTGGCCGATGCCGAGTGGCTGGAAGAGAATCCGTAAGGACGGCGTTGGGTGCCGCTGGCGGTCGCTCTGGACCGCCAGTGTTTCTGAACGTGACGGGGTGGCCCAGACACTGCTTTGAGTGTCGGGGTTGCAATGCAACAAGAGGTTATGGAGCCCGGCTCACCCTGGCAATACCTGTTGTTCCTGCGTCACCCAGACGCCCAAAGCGGCGTCTGGGCCACCCCGCGTTTTCCGGCGATTGGCTCGGATAAAGCACATCCAGAAATGCAAACGATGATCGATCGAGTGCCGCAAACTCGGCGGGTGAGATCAGCCCTGCACTGCCGTCTGAGAAGCCAGCGGCATGTGCGTAGGGAGCAGAACCGATCCAGCGCCGTGGAACATTGCAGTATGGAGTATCGCAGACAACGATCACGCGTCGTGGTTGCGACTCTCGTTCGGACAATGTCGCGTTGGACACGAGGAAGCGCGCCTTGGGAATCCATAAACTGTGTGCGAGCTCCGCAAGCTCTTTCTGCTGTTCTGCATTCGCAGTGCCGACTCGGAAAGTGTGATCTGGACTGTCCTTCGCACCGATGATGGCGAGCATCGCATACTGATGCACGCTGGCCAGTGCCGCAGAGTTGCCACCGCAATTGCTGCCACGACTAAAATACGGAAGAAGAACCACCGCCCCGCTGGCAAGAACGGCACCAAGCAGAAGGAGTCTGTTACGGCTCATGTGAGTCACCCGGCGCATGGTTAGCCAGCGGTATTGGCGAACGCCTCATAAACAACTCCTGCAAAAATGATGATCAGGCCCATGTGGTGAATGTGCCGACAGAGCAAGACCTGCCTCGTGTAGCACTCTGGCAAGTCGAGCGAGTACAGCTTGCGAGCCACCATGAAGTGCATGACAACCGCATAAACCAGAAACGCCCCCAGCCCGAGCCACGACAACCACCACGGGCCATCGGGAAACATCTCCGGCAGTCCAAAGGCTATCATCGCAATGAGTACGATGGGCACAAAGGAGTAAGCTCGAATGGACGCGAAGCCATCCAGCAACCGGACCTTCTGGTCAGGCGAGAGCTGACGCAACGCTCGCTCACTCAGAATGCGACTGACGATGACGCAGCCGAGGAAGATGAAAACAGTGATGGGAAATGTCATGGTGTGAATGTGACCTCACCAGCGAAAAAGAGAACCGAAATCTGCCCATCCGATGCCGAGATACTGCCTGACACGGGACTGCTCGTCAGGCGGTGTCTGCCGAAGGACCGAGACCATCAGCAGTGTGTGGAGTGTCCGGCGGGGCTGGGGCGATGTCAACCGGGAGGGCTGGAGATCTCGCCGGGCCACCCGACCCGTGTGAAACCTCGCTTGAGTGATTGGGTGGATCTGCGTAATCTTCGCGGATCATGAGTCTCCAGGAACTGCAATCGTCGATTTCTCAATTGCCGCGTGCTGATCGCGAATCGTTGCTCCGCT
>JAYTLK010000185.1:0-1977 GCA_043729515.1 Herminiimonas sp. | reverse complement strand
ACCGGGACGGGGACGACATCCAGAACCAATCGGGCGGGCTGGGTCTGGCCTTGTTCCGCCGGTTCAACCGCAACCGGTTCTCCAGTGAATATGGCCCGGTATGCCTCCCATTCGGCATCCGTGGCCAACGTGCCGATCGGCGACTTCCCCCGCAACAGGCGATAGGCGAAATCCTGCTCGATTTCCCAGATCTCACCGGCGGCGCAGGGGAGGCTCTCACATCCTTCGGATCGCTTTTCATAAATAATGCCTTGCGACACGTGGATCGCAAATCGGCCCGGAGTCAGGAACCGAACAACCAGCGTCGACGGCCCGGAGTGTGGGATTCCATTCTTGAATCGATGCTTTCTTCTGGCATCGACTTGGGATTTCGATTGCCCTTCGGAATGGTCGATGGTGTCACGGTCCCGTTTCAGTTCTTCGGGAGTGGCCAGCTCAACCACCGGATCGGTTTCGAGCAGATGACGTATGGCCAACTCCTTTTCAACCGGCCAGACTTCACCGATCCCGCAGTTTCGCTGGCCCTTGGGGTCGTCGGGGGCACTGGCACAGCCATCCCGAATGAACCGAACGATCAACTTCGGCGTCTCCGGGGGGACCATCCCGAGTTGCTGGCTCAGTGGATCTCTTGCGGTCGCTTCTGCATTCTTGTCGACTTCCAGCATGGCAGCCTCGTATCGGTTCAAATGGTCTGGAGTGGCATACTCGACCTTGGCTGGCCACATCCCAGGGGGCAGCCCCATCGGTCGATATGCAAACAGCCTCTTGGCAGTCTGCGAGTCGACCTCAGCAATCGTTCCACGAAGAACGGGACGACCGTTGATGGTCCCGTTGGCGTTGTCCAAGAACCGAATAATCACCGTGGCCGGTTCGTTCGGGTCCGGCGGCGGTGCAACGGGCAACACAATCCCATTCTCCCCTTCCCGCCATTCCCAACCAGGAGGTAACAGATCATTCTCGACGTACGGCTCAGGCTCGGGGGCTTCCGGGATCGGCATCCTTTCGAGTCGCTCGATGAGGCGACGCGCCCTCTCTCGATCTTCATCCCATTGGCGTTGATCCGCTTCGGAGATCGGCGGAGTCAGCGGCGTTGCGAGCCGCTCGTCAGCAGAGCCAGGCTCATTCGATTCCGTCGGCGGAAGCGGATCATCCCCGCCGGAGTTGGTTCCAGGCATGCCAGCTACTCCCCAGACGGGACGACCGGCGGGCGGGACGGGAAGTAGCTCCGCCCCGCCCGCTGGTCTATTTCAGCGATCGAGGTTTGCAACCCCCGACCGCACCCGATGCCGGATTATTCCCATTCGCGACTCCGGGTTCCATCCCGCGCGAGCCACCGGGCAGAAACGGACACCTGCCGGGGGGGGAGGTCCGCCGAAACAAACCCGGCTGGATATCCGCTCGCAGCCACGCGCGCATTTTTGGCAAAAAATGGGGATACCCCCCCCCTATTTTTGGAACAGCTGTTCCATTGCGTGTCAAGTCATCTGGTTCTTAGGGATTTTTCTCGCGGATTCGCTCGTTGCCTCCAAAACCCGACTGTGATGGTCGCGAAAGTGACTCGAAAAAGCGGTTTTTCACGCCATTTGAACCATGTTTTGAGAGGGTATTTGACGTAGATACGCCCCGCGTTTTGGCTTGAAGCTGCTCTTCAGAGCGTCACCGAGTGCATTCAGCGACTGCTCACACGTCCGGGAGGCGAGTGATCGGCAACCGGGGCGGGGCTGTGTCCCACATCATCTGAACTTCGTCGGGGGCAGTCCCGTAGTCTGCGATTCGGCGGACGCTTCTCCCATCACGAAGCATATTCCCCGCCAGCCGTGACGCGGGCTTGGCCGACTGCCACCAGGGTTTCGAGGAGTTCGCCGACGGTGGCTTTGTTCGCCTTGGTGAACTGCCCTGCGATGTCGGCAGCTGTGGCGGGCTTGTTGTGCGTGGTGAGGGCGTGGCGGACGGCTCGGATGCGTTCGGGGAGGGTGG
>JAYTLK010000184.1:0-4511 GCA_043729515.1 Herminiimonas sp. | reverse complement strand
AATTTCTCCCATTCGAATGGCGCTGACCTGCGCAGCTTCTGGAAGCATTCCCTGGCTGCAGCCGTGATCGCGCGCGACATCGCCACCCGCATGCAATATCCGCATGTCGAGGAAGCCTACCTGGCCGGTCTGCTGCACGATGTCGGGCGGCTGGCGCTGCTGGCTGCCGCGCCAAAGGAATATGCCGCCAGCTTCACGGCCCCCGATGATGCCAACCTGTGCGCCGTCGAATTGCGCACGTTGCAAGTCACGCATGCCGAAGCCGGCGCCTGGTTGATCGAACACTGGCATCTGGATTCCTTCCTGGCCGACAGCGTTCTCTATCATCATGAGAGCGCCAGTCGGCTGGGCAGCGCCCATCCGCTGATCCGGATCGTGCTGCTGGCGCATCTGTTGTCGCAGCACGAAGCCGACGATCCTGCAGTCGCCGATGCGGCCGTCTTGTGCGGCATCGACGCCGAAGCGCTGGTGGAGATCAGTGAATCCGCCGTGGCGCAGGTAAAAAAAGCGGCCGAGCACCTGGGCATCGACCTGGCCGGCGCCGACGATGCGCCAAAGCCGGTGGCGCCCGCGCCACCGCCCGACCCGACCCGCGAACGCTTGTCCGAGGAGGTGCGCAACCTGGTGCTGACATCGAACGCCGGTCGCTCCTTCGCACGCCGCCAGAGCGAGGAAGAATTGCTGGAGACGGTTACCCGCTCGGCCCGCATCCTGTTCAGCTTCGACGACGCCATTCTGCTGCAGATGAATGCGACCGGCCGCAACCTGATTGGCTGCCCGGTCGGCGCGCATCGTCAGCGCCTGAGCGAATTCTCCGTGCCATTGAACGGCGACAGTCCGATTGCTGGCGCCGCGCTGCAACTGCAACCGATCTACCTGCGCCGTGGCGGCATGCTGCTGGGCGTCGGTGAAGAACAACTCTTGCGCATGCTTGGCACCGATGCGCTGGTCGCGCTGCCGCTGGTCAATGCGGGCCGTTGCCGTGCCGTGCTGATCGGCGGTATTGCCCAGGCCCAGCTACCCGACCTGCAACGCCGCGAGCGCTTCCTGCAGGCGTTCGCCGCGCAGGCCAGCACTGCGCTGGTCTCGGTTGGCAACGAGCGCAGCGACAGCGACCAGCAACTCGCCAGCGTCGCCCGCGAATATCGCGATGCCTCGCGCCGGGTCGCGCATGAGGTCAACAATCCGCTGTCGATCATCAAGAATTACTTGTCGATCCTCGACAGCAAGTTGATGCGCCAGGAACCGGTCATGGGCGAGATGTCGATCCTGAACGAGGAAATCGATCGCGTCGGCCAGATCGTCAACAGCCTGGCCGACCTGCAGCCGAAAGCGCCGCCCGGCGGCCGTGGCGCAGCCGATGCCAACCAGGTGGCCAGCGGCGTGGTGCGGCTGTTCCAGAACACTGAATTCCTGCCGCCGTCGGTGCGCATCGTCACCCGCCTGGAGGACCATCCGGGCGAGGTGGCGGCACCGGCCGACACCATCAAGCAGATTCTGATGAATCTGTTGAAGAATGCGGTCGAGGCCATGCCCGACGGCGGCGAAATCGAGCTGGCCAATCTGGGGCAGCTGAACCGTGACGGTCGAATCTATCTCGAACTGGCACTGCGCGACACCGGCCCGGGTATTCCAGCCGACATCCTGGTAAATCTGTTCAAGCCGGGGCACAGTACCAAGGAAGGCGCGCATCGCGGGCAGGGCTTGTCGATCGTGCAATCGCTGGTGCGGCAGGTCGACGGCATGGTGCTGTGCCGCAGCGGGCGTGGTGGCACCACTTTTGAAATCCTGTTGCCGGTGCCGCAGGCTGCCGCTTCCTTCGCGACAGCTGCAGCCTCCGGCGGGGTGCAGTCGGCCAGGCAGTCAGCCACACCGTCAGCCACACCGTCAGCCACACCGTCGACCACGCAGTCACCCGCATCGGCGGCAGCCCGGCCAACCATGCCCCCCGGCGTGGTCGGCGGCGGCCGGTCGTCCCAGATGGACTCGCTGTAAGGAATCATGCCCGTGTCAATTGCCCGCGACCAGAACGTCATCCAGTTCAACCCGAATGGCCTGGTCGCACCGCCGGCGCCGGAGCCTGCGCGCAAGCTGCGCCTGCTGCTGGTCGACGATGAACCGCGGCTGTTGTCGAGCCTGTGCGAACTGCTGCGCGAGCGCGATTATCATCTCGAGACCGCCACCTGTGGCCAGGAAGCCCTCGAGCAGTTGCGTCGGTTGCCGTTCGACCTGGTGCTGCTTGACCTGCGCCTGCCGGATTTCGGCGGCCATGAAATCATGGATTTCATGCGCCAGCAGGGCAACGATGCCCACATCATCGTGCTCTCCGGCGAGACCGGCATCGACGGCGCGATCGGGTCACTCAAGCGCGGCGCGCACGACTACCTGCGCAAGCCCTACACCCGCGCCGATCTGCTGAAAACGGTCGACAATGTCTTGAAACAGCGCCAGCTCGAAACCGAGAACCGGCGCATCGCCTGGCAGCTGGAATGTTCCGAGCAGCTGTACCGCTATCTGGTCGACAGCTCGCCGGACATCATCTACACCCTGAACCAGGAAGGCCGTTTTTCCTTCATCAACGACCGGGCCGAACAATTGCTCGGCTTCACCCGTGAAGAACTGCTCGGCAAGCATTACTCGACCGTCGTGCATGACGACGATCTCGAGCGCGCCTACTACGTCTTCAACGAGCGCCGCGTCGGCGACCGCGCCTCGCGCAATGTCGAGCTGCGCTTGAAATCCCTGGCCAACGATGGCGCCGAGCGTACCTTCGACAACACGCTGATGACGCTGTCCTTCAATTCGATGGGCATGTATGCCAACGAGACCGGCGTGCGCAAGATGGAGTTCCACGGCACCTATGGTGTCGCGCGCGACATCACCGACCGCAAGCGTGCCGAAGAACTGATCTCGTACCAGGCCTATCACGACATCCTGACCGACCTGCCGAACCGGATCCTGTTCAAGGACCGCCTGGGGCTGGCGATGATCCAGTCCAAGCGCAACGAGACCGAACTGGCGGTAATGTTCGTCGACCTCGACCGCTTCAAGCTGGTCAACGATACCCTCGGCCACATCCGGGGCGACGAATTGCTGCAGCAGGTGGCCGGCCGGTTGAAGGAAAGCCTGCGCCGCGGGGACACCCTGGCGCGCCTGGGGGGCGATGAATTCACGATCTTCCTGCCCGAGCTGCAGAGCCGCGAGGATGCGCAGATAGTGGCCGACAAATTCCTGGAGTGTCTGCAGCAGGCCTTCTACCTGGACGGCAATGAAGTCTATATCTCGGCCTCGATCGGGATTGCCGTGTATCCGACCGATGGCGACACCATGGACGACCTCTTGCGCCATGCCGACATCGCGATGTACCAGGTCAAGGCCGATGGCAAGAACGGCTACAGCTTCTACGATCCGAAGATGCTGGACGCCTCGTATCAGAAGATCACGCTCGAACAGAGCCTGCGTCGCGCGCTGGAGCAGGGCGAGCTGGAGATGTACTACCAGCCGCAGATCGACGTGCGCACCGGCGAGATCGTCGGCGCCGAAGGTCTGATGCGCTGGAATCATCCGGAGCGTGGACTGCTCACCGCCGGCGAGTTCCTGCCGTTCGCCGAAGAGAACGGCCTCATGATTCCGATCTCGGACTGGATGCTCGATGCGCTCTGCCGCGATCTGGTGCAATGGAATGCGGCCGGCGGCGAGCCGGTGCGTCTGTCGCTCAATCTGTCGCCGCAATATCTGGACCGCGGCGATTTCGTCGAGAAGATGCGTGCGGCGCTGGCCACCTACGGCATTTCGCCGACCCAGATAGAAGTCGAGATCACGGAAAACATCTGCATCCGCAATCCGCAATATGCGATCGACCAGTTGAACAAGCTGTGCCAGCTCGGCGTGTCGGTTGCGATCGATGACTTCGGCACCGGTTATTCGTCACTGGCCTATCTGCACCGCTTCCCGATCCACACCATCAAGATCGATCAGTCCTTCATCAAGGAAATCCAGCGCGAGAACGGCCACTTTCCAGTGGTGCTGGCGATTATCTCGATCGCCAAGGGCCTTGGATTGAACCTGGTGGCCGAGGGCGTCGAGACCGAGATCCAGGCGCACTACCTGGAACAATCCGGCTGCTTCACGATGCAGGGGTTTCTGTATTACCAGCCATTGTCGCGCCGTGCATTCGTGCAGCTGCTGCGCGACAAGATCGGCAGCGCCGCGCCGGCCGCGACGACGGCAGCGAACGTGCTGTCGCTGCCGGTGCGGGTCTGAGCGCGGGCGCCGCCCGCAGCCACACATGATCAGCAAAAGCCCCGAAACCGGCGAACAGCATGCATTGCGCGACGACGCCGCGCGCGGCAATGCCGATGCGCAGAACCGACTGGGCATGCTCTACAGCACTGGTAAAAGCATGCCGCAGGATTGGCCGCAGGCGACCCACTGGTTCCGGCAAGCGGCCGAGCAGGGTCATGCGAGTGCGCAGTTCAATCTGGGCGTCGTGTACGGCAATGGCCAGGGCC
>JAYTLK010000183.1:0-7374 GCA_043729515.1 Herminiimonas sp. | reverse complement strand
ATCGGTTTTCGTCCCACGCATGCGGCGCAGCAGCATCGACCGGGCGGCACGTGCCGACAGATCCCCGGCGCCAACCTCGACCGTGGGTGTGGCGGCGGTGGCAGACTGCGCCTGCAGATTGCGTACGTCCGGCAACGACGCACAGGCACTCAAGCACAAGGCGAGCACGACGGCGGTCAGCCGGGCTGCACGGCGCAGGGGTTTTACAGTCATTTTTTCCTCGGTTCAGCGGTCACGCGGGGTCGGCATTGCGACAAGTATCGACAACGCCGGTTGAATTGCCCGGAGGCACGGCCGAGAGTAACACCCGGCGAGAAGGCGCCGTGTGTGTTGGGTAACTTATTTCTCTATAGAAATAAAATCTGTCTTATTTTGCTCTGCTTGGAACGGTCAGTTGTACCGTTGCGCCGGTCACTCGGCTTCGATCCCGCCAGGATTGACGACCAGGCTGCGATAGCGCAGCGTCGATTTCAATTCAACATGACCAGCCCATTGCTGGACGACGTCGACCGGCTTGTCGCGGGCAAGCTGACGCATCAGGAATGAGTTCCGTAACACCTGGGGGCCGAAGCCGCCGCGTGGACGCAGGCCGCCGTCTGCATCTTTCAAAATTGCCTGCACCTTGCGATAAAGCGTTGCCGGCAGCATTTGACCGCCCTTGCCGGAGACAAACACCGTCTTTTCTTCCCCCAACGGCAAGCCTTCCCGCACGTCGAGCCAGCGCCGCAACGGTTCGCGGGCAAATGCGATGATCGGCGCGCGGCGCTCCGGCACCTTGCCATGGGCTTCAATGATCATGTACGGCGGATCGGCATCCAGGATCAGATGCGACATCTGCAATGCGATGACTTCGGCTGCGTACAGCCCAGAGGCAATGATCAGCACCAGCATCGCCTGGTCGCGTACGTCCCGCCAGGCCGTCGGCGCGAGCGCGAGGACCAGGGCGACGAATTTGTCGTCTTCCTGCGCTGCCAGTGCGCCAGGGCTTTTGACAGGTGCGGGTCGGTAATATTTGAACAGTACCAGCCATGGATTGGCGCCGCGCCGCAAGCCGATCGCCCGCAAATGATCAAAGGTCGCAGCCAACAATTTCAGGTAGCGCCGCCGGGTGGAGTCCTGGGCAGTGCCACCGTTCTTCGCCGTGAGGCTGTCAAGAAACCGCGCCAACACATCTGATTGAACCGAACGCAAGTCACGTTCATGTTCACGCAAAAAAGTGATGAACACATGCCACATCGCACAGTGCTGGCGCACTGAACGATCAGCATATAGAAAACCTTCGGCATGGGGCGTATTGCGCTGCCAGTTTTCAAAAGCGGTAATTGAATCTCGCCGCCATTGTTCGGCGCCATCGAGGCAAGGGACGGCAATCAGGGAGAGTTGTTCCATGCGGAGGTCGGCGTTATCCGGAGTGTCGGCAGCGGCTGCTACCGTTACTTGATTGGACAGATCCGCTGTGGAAATGTGCGCACGAAAACGAAATAAATCGACGCTATTTGATGGGCATCAATAAGATGAAATATACCGAACGGAGGCGCTTCATCTGGCCCGCTGAATACGAGAATTCATGACTGTTTGCTGATCCATTGGCATTCCCGAATCAAACATTTTCGTCCGTATATTGTTTTTAAGCATGCCAGTCATTGGAGATTGGTGACTGCGGATCGATGCAGAAAACTTCGGATGCAAGCCGTTTTCAACCGACCGGCAGGATAGGCTGCCAGGAGAGCGCTGCCAGCTGCCCAGCATGTTTCGCTACCCGGCGCGCCCAGTGCGTAGCGCGCTGAACAGCTTCAGGTGCCACCCCACATGAAAATTTCCCGCACCTCGCGCATCTCGGCACCGGCCGCTGGCGTGCTCGCCTGGCCAGCGGCGCAGGAGCCGGTGATCGATGCTGCCCCACCGGCCGTGACGCCTGCCGCCATGGCGGCGATGGACACCCTGATCGCCCACAGTGCGCAGTCAGTTGCCGCAAGACGCGGGGAAAGCCCGTCGAAGCAGGCAGTCAGCATGGCGACGAAGTCGACTGTGCCGTCGCGTCCAGTGCCTTCAACTGCGCCATCCAGGGCGCCTGGCATGACAGCGCCTCCGCGCAACGCCCGTGGCAAAGGCGGTGGCACACGCGCCATTGGCGCCGAGGATGATGTCCCCGATGACGCCCTGATCAACCAAATGGCCGGACGCCTGGGTGCCGACCTCATCGCCCTGCAGCTCGTTGGGCCTCGCGGCCGCCGGCGACGCGGCAGTCGCATCGGCGCAGTCCGCTCGGGCGGCAGTGCCGCCGCAAGCGATGTCGACGAGCCTGTCGACGATGCACCGGCGACGGCGGCTCCATCACTCGCCGTGGCCGTGACCGCAGCCCAGGAAACAGGAACCGAGGCATTGGTCGAGCAGGGCGATCCGATCCTCTTGCGCGGGTTGCAGATGCTGGCAGGACTGACCGAACTGGCGCATCAGGCGCGAGCCAGTTTTGGCAGCCTGTCGGGATTCGCTTCTGCAGCTTCTCGCTCAGGCAATCGGGCGATAGCCAGCGGGTCAGAAAAGATGCTGGCGCCGGCAGATACGTCGGCGACGACAATCGGCCACGATGGCCATGGCCATGCCGGCGGCGATCAGTCATCCGACGACCCCGCGTCGCAGGCAAGCGAACCAGAGAGTTCACCGGCAGACGACGCCGGGCCGACTGCGCCTCCGGCTTTGCCTTACGTGGCGCCACTGATGAACCGGCGGCTCGAAACCAACGGCGTCGACGATGCATTGACTTTGATGTTGATCTTGCGCCAGATGCCGAAGGTAATTCCTGACAGGTCCATCGGACCTACCCCGGTGACGCAAGCGCAGGCGATTCCTGCAGCTTTTCCACCGTCGATCCCGTTGACGGTCGGGCGGCCTCCCCAGAGCCTTGATCCGGCAGGCGACGCGGAGGCATTTCGCCGATGGCTGCGCCTGCCACCATCGGCGTGGCGCGAGCGCAACCGGCATCGCCGGCCGGACCGCCAATTCAGACGCCGCATTCTCACCCATGCAAAGCCTGTGGCGCAATGCCTGCCGCATGCAGCAGTGGCCGACCAGGTCCGTCAGCAAACGAGCGGCACGCGCGGCATCAGCGCGGCCGAGTGTGCTGCCTTCTGGGCCGGCGGATGCGCCTGCCGATCAGCGCAATCAAGCAATTCTGCAGGCGCATCCGCCATCCCCGACAACACGGCATCATAGCCCGTCGCTATCGAAAGTATCTAAAACCACGATTTTCACAATCGCAACCGTGAACTTATACTCAGCCTCGTCATTAACGGTTACCACGAGGAGAGCACCATGTCGTCAGAAGCCACCTGTCCATTTGCCAGCGGCACGATCAATCATTCCCCAGCACGTGTTCGGACCAACGCCCACTGGTGGCCGGAGTCATTGAATCTGCAGGTGCTGCACCAGCATTCGTCGTTGTCCAATCCAATGGAAACCGGCTATTCCTACGCCGAAGAATTCAAGACACTCGACCTCGATGCCGCGGTTGCCGACCTGCATGCCCTGATGACCGATTCGCAGGACTGGTGGCCGGCCGACTACGGCCACTATGGCCCGTTTTTCATCCGCATGGCCTGGCACAGCGCCGGCACCTACCGGATTGGCGATGGCCGTGGCGGCTCCTCTTCCGGCACCCAACGGTTCGCACCGCTCAACAGCTGGCCGGACAACGGCAATCTCGACAAGGCACGACGCCTGTTATGGCCGATCAAGCAGAAATATGGTCGCAAGCTGTCGTGGGCAGACCTGTTCATCCTCGCAGGGAATGTCGCCCTGGAATCGATGGGTTTCAAGACCTTCGGTTTCGCCGGCGGCCGTGAAGATGTGTGGGAGCCAAAAGAGGATATTTATTGGGGACCGGAAAGCGAATGGATGGGTGACAAGCGCTACACCGGCGAGCGCAAGCTCGAAGGCCACCTCGGGGCCGTGCAGATGGGCTTGATCTACGTGAACCCGGAAGGCCCGAACGGCGTGCCTGATCCGCTTGGCTCGGCGTACGACATCCGCGATACCTTCGCCCGGATGGCAATGAACGACGAGGAAACCGTTGCGCTGGTGGCCGGTGGTCATACCTTTGGCAAGTGCCACGGCGCAGCAGACCCCGGCATGCATGTCGGCCGCGAACCCGAAGGCGCAGACATCACCGACCAGGGTTTTGGGTGGAAAAGTTCGCACGGCAGCGGCTCTGGTGTCCATACGATCACCAGTGGCCTGGAAGGCGCCTGGACCACGAATCCGATCAAATGGGACAACGACTATTTCGACATCCTGTTCAAGTATGAATGGGAGTTGACGAAAAGCCCGGCCGGCGCACATCAATGGAAGCCGACCGATCCAGCAGCGGCGACGACCGTGCCGGATGCGCACGACCCGTCGCTGCGCCATGCGCCGATGATGTCGACTGCCGACCTGGCCATGCGCATGGATCCGGCCTACGAAAAGGTTTCACGCCATTTCCAGCAGAATCCGCAGGAGTTCGCCGATGCCTTCGCCAAGGCCTGGTACAAACTGACCCATCGCGACATGGGTCCGATCTCGCGCTACCTCGGCGCATTGGCGCCGGCCACGCCGCAACTCTGGCAGGACCCGATTCCACCGGTGGACCACCCGCTGGTCGATGAAGCAGACATCGCTGCATTGAAGACGCGGATCCTGGCGTCGGCGTTGACGATTCCACAATTGGTCACCACAGCCTGGGCGGCGGCCGCCAGCTTCCGCGGCAGCGACAAACGTGGTGGTCCGAATGGCGGCCGCCTGCGCCTGGCGCCGCAGAAAAATTGGGAAGTCAACCGGCCGGCAGAGCTGGCGCAGATCCTTCCGGTGCTCGCGTCAATCCAGACAGCCTTCAATGCCGCGCAATCGAACGGCAAGAAGATTTCGCTGGCTGACCTGATCGTCCTGGGGGGCAGTGCGGCAGTCGAGGCAGCTGCAAGGAAAGCGGGGCAGGCTGTTTCGGTACCGTTCATCCCGGGCCGGATGGATGCATCGCAGGAAGAGACCGACGTCGAGTCAGCAGCGGTCCTGGAGCCGATGGCGGATGGATTCCGCAATTATGTTCGCAAGGGCTTCGAGGAGAGGGCAGCCGAGTTGCTGGTCGATCGTGCCCAGCTGATGAATTTGACGGCGCCGGAAATGACGGTTTTGATCGGCGGCATGCGTGCACTCGACGCCAACTTCGATCACTCGCCACGCGGCGTGTTCACCGATAAGCCAGGCACCTTGACGAATGACTTTTTCCTGAACCTGCTCGACATGCGCACCAAATGGCACCGGTCGGATACGGATGCAAACCTGCTCGAAGGCCGTGATCGCCGCTCGGACGCGCCGAAGTGGACCGGCACCGTCGTCGATCTGATCTTTGGCTCGAACTCGCAATTGCGCTCGATCGCGGAAGTGTATGCCTGCAGCGATTCGCTGCCGGTCTTCGTGCGTGATTTCGTTGCTGCATGGACCAAGGTGATGCATCTGGATCGCTACGATCTGGTGTAAAGGCTTTGCAAGCGCGGCGTTCTGCTGTCTGGAACCGATCGAGGACGCCGCGCGCATGGTTGCTGAATGGTTGAAGAAGGCTGAATGGCGCCAGGGCGGGTTCTAAAAGAGCCGCCACGATGTTTTTCTTTTTTCACCACTGAAGGAAAGGGCTCTATCAAATTTTCTTACCACCGTGGAAAACATTACAACTTTGCCGCTACATCAAAAAGGCGTGTAATTTATCTTATGTAAAATAGAATTTGTACAGAGGCCCTGCTTTGTTGAAAATTCAAGTTGGATTGGCCAACTACGCCAGGTGGACTTGATCACGTGGATTTCTCCCGCAGGTAAAACCATCATCCGGCATGTTCATGCAATGCCGAGATGTCCATAACTACCGTCCTCCCAAAGACGTGATGTTGCAAAACCCGCGTTTGTCGAGTGAATTCTTCGGAATCGGGGTATCGATCTCAGTCAGTACCGTATATCATTATTGCTCTAAGTAAATTTTTGGAGCGGGACATGGGACGTTGCCTTTTGATTGCCTGCTGCATGGTGTTCTCCGTCCATGCGCACGCCATGTCGCTTGGCTCGAAACATGCCATCGTCGTCGACGAAGAATCCGGAAATGTTTTACTGGAAAAACATTCCACCGATATCGTGCCGATTGCATCCTTGACCAAGCTGATGACTGCCATGGTCGTGCTTGACGCCAACCTTGACATGCGTGAGCCGATCACCATTCTTTATCAGGACGTCGATACCTTGAAGCACAGCTCTTCACGGGTGCCGGTTGGCGCAGCGTTTCCGCGCAGCACATTGCTTGAGCTTGCGTTGATGTCGTCTGACAATCGTGCCGCGTTTGCCCTTGCACGAACTTATCCCGGCGGCATGGAAGGCTTTTTGTCTGCGGTGCGCAACAAGGCTGCAGCGCTTGATTTGCGCCGCACCAATATCGAAGAGCCGACCGGGCTGTCACCGCACAATACGTCGACCGCCAGGGATTTGTCGAAGCTGGCACTGGCCGCCTCGAAGTATCCCGAAATTTCCCGCATCACCACTGCGGCAAATGACATGATCGATGTCAATGGCCAGGCAGTGCAATACCGAAATACAAACCATCTCGTCGCCGATCGCAACTGGAATATCCTGATGTCGAAAACGGGCTTTACCAAAGAAGCCGGCCGCTGCATCATCATGCGCATTCAAACCGCTGGCCACAGCGCGATCATGGTCCTGCTCAATGCCCGTGAAACCGTCCACCGTACCGCCGACGCGATCCGTGTACATCGCATGCTGCGCGGCGAGCCTGAAATCGCCGTGGCGGCTGTTTCACCAGCGCCGCGCAGGCACGGCCGCAGCAGCCGCGGGCAGCGCCGGACGGCCTGATAGAGTGATGCCCGGGCAATAATGAGCAGGGAATCCAACGTATCGCGGCGTGTGCAAACGATGCCAGCGTAAAAGTTTGTAAAAATCTTGTGACGCTGACGGTCGGCACGTTAGTCTTGTTTTCGTCACCTCCCTCATGCATCATGAGTTGCCCTGCTGCCTTCCCGGCCGTCAGGGCTTTTTTTTCATGGCGCAGACGCGATGGTTCTCCATAACAAATTTTTGGGCTGAATGACCGTGACGGTTTTCCCTTCTGTTCCGATTGCCAGGTTCATTTCATCAATCGCTTCCCTGCCCTGATGGATCCGATTACACCCTCGGGCAACGCACCGCTTGATACGGCACTGCGCGCACGCCTGTTCGAAATCGCCAGCCGCGCCACCCGCAGTGGCGGATGGATCTACGACGTCGTCCACGACAAGCTGATCTGGTCCGACGCGATGTGCGAGTTGCACGAGTTGCCACCCGGCTCCGCTCCGGCCGCGGCGGATT
>JAYTLK010000182.1:0-6206 GCA_043729515.1 Herminiimonas sp. | reverse complement strand
GGCGGCAATGGCGTCGCCTCGTTCTGCCGGGAGAAATTCCGGCCCTTTGGCGGGCCCGACGGTGGTGATGGCGGCAAGGGCGGCAGCATCTGGGCGGTTGCCGACCGCAACATCAACACGCTGGTTGATTTCCGTTTTTCCAAGCTGCATAAAGCGCGCGATGGCGAAAACGGCCGTGGTGCGGACTGCTATGGCAAGGGCGCCGACGACATCTTCATGCGCATGCCGGTCGGCACCCTGATCGTCGATCTGAACGATGGCGAGCTGGTGGCCGATCTGACCGAACACGGCCAGACGGCGCTGCTGGCAAAAGGCGGCGAGGGCGGCTGGGGCAACATCCATTTCAAGAGTTCGACCAATCGCGCGCCGCGCCAGAAAGGCGAAGGCAAGGAAGGCGAACGGCGCGAGCTGCGCCTGGAGCTGAAGGTGCTGGCCGACGTCGGTTTGCTGGGCATGCCGAATGCGGGCAAGTCGACCTTCATCACGGCAGTCTCGAACGCGCGGCCGAAGATCGCCGATTATCCGTTCACGACGTTGCATCCGAATCTGGGCATGGTGCGGGTCAGTCATGAAAAGAGTTTCGTGATCGCCGACATTCCCGGCCTGATCGAAGGCGCGGCCGATGGCGCCGGTCTGGGCGTGCAGTTCTTGAAGCATTTGCAGCGCACGCGCCTGCTCCTGCATATCGTCGATCTGGCGCCGTTCGATGAAGCGGTTGATCCGGTGAAGGAAGCCAAGGCGATCGTCAAGGAACTGAAAAAATACGATCAGTCCCTGGTCGACAAGCCGCGCTGGCTGGTGTTGAACAAGCTCGACATGGTGCCGGAAGCCGAGCAGGCAAAACGTGTCAAGGATTTCGTCAAGCGCTTCGGCTGGAAGGGTCCGGTGTTCCAGATCTCGGCGCTCACGCGCGCCGGTTGCGAAGACCTGGTCATTGCAATTTATGATTACCTTGCCGAACAACGCGCAGCCGAATACCGCGCCGAGGAAACCTCGATGGTGGAAGAAGCACGTGGCATCGTGTCGATCGACCCTGACGATCCGCGTTTCAAGGTGATGGAATGATGGCGTCATGGCTGAACTGATTCGCGATGCGCGGCGCCTGATCGTCAAGGTCGGCTCGTCCCTGGTGACCAATGACGGGCGCGGTCTCGATCATGCAGCCATCGCACGCTGGGCGGCGCAGATCGCCGAACTGCGGTTGCAGGGCAAGCAAGTGGTGCTGGTCAGTTCCGGCGCCATCGCCGAGGGCATGCAGCGCCTGGGCTTCGATAAACGTCCGACCGGCGTGCATGAGTTGCAGGCATGCGCTGCAGTGGGGCAGATGGGCCTGGCGCAGATTTATGAAACCAGTTTTTCGGCGCATGGGCTGCGCACGGCCCAGGTGCTGCTGACCCATGCCGACCTGGCCGACCGTGAGCGTTATCTCAATGCCCGCTCGACCTTGTTCACGTTGCTGCGGCTTGGCGTGGTACCGATCATTAATGAGAACGATACCGTGGTCACCGACGAGATCAAGTTCGGCGACAACGACACGCTCGGCGCATTGGTGGCGAACCTGATCGAAGCCGATGCGCTGATCATCTTGACCGATCAGCGCGGCCTGTATTCAGCCGACCCGCGCAACGATCCGGCAGCGCAGTTCGTGCACGAAGCCCGCGCCGGCGATCCGGCGCTTGAAGCGATGGCCGGTGGTGCGGGCAGTGCGATCGGCCGTGGCGGCATGCTGACCAAGATTCTGGCAGCCAAGCGGGCGGCAACCTCCGGCGCCCACACCATCATCGCCTGGGGCCGCGAAGAAGACGTGCTAACACGCCTGGCCAGTGGCGAGGCAATCGGCACCCGGCTGACGGCGCAGACGGCGCAGCTCACCGCCCGCAAGCAGTGGATGGCCGATCATCTGCAGACCGCCGGCAAACTGGTGCTCGACGCCGGCGCAGTCGAAAAGGTGACGCTGGAAGGCAAATCGCTGCTGCCGATCGGGGTCACGGAAGTCGGTGGCGAATTCGGCCGGGGCGCGGTCGTGACTTGCGTGCGGGCCGATGGCGTGCCGGTGGCGCGCGGCATCAGCAACTACAGCAGTTCGGAGGCGCGTCGCATCCTGCGCCGGCCTTCTTCGGAGATCCTGTCGATCCTCGGCTTCGTCGAAGAGCAGGAGCTGATCCATCGGGATAACCTGGTCTTGCTTTAACCTGACGAGACTTCAATCAGCCTCGATACGCCTCAACGCGTATAGTCGTTTGTCAGCGTCTCACGCCGGCGCAGGCGACTCAGCATGTCGGCGGGCGTGCCGGCGATGACTTTGCCGGCGCAGAAATAATCTTGCGCCAGCGCGCCCTGCTGGCGATTGACGGCATTGTTGAGGATCGGCTGCCACTCGCTGCGGCGCGCCTGCGACCAGCTGCCGTCATCGTGCCCGAGCGCATAGATCTTCTGCTCCCGGGATTCGCAGCGGATGCCCTCGTAACTGACATTTTTCACGCCCGAACTGCTGACGCCGACCAAGGTGTAACGCAACACGCCGTCGGTGCCCACGCTCAGGGACCTGGCATCCAGGGCGAAGCGCTGCGTGCTCACGACACTGACATCAAAAGGAAGAAGATCGGCGGCCAGCGGCGCCGGCGGCAGCTTGACGGCGATTTCCTGCCAGCTCTTGTCACCGTCATCGAGGGCATCTGCCGTGGACTTGCTGCCCAGGCTGCCACAGCCGCTCGCGGCCATCGCCAGGCCGAGTGCTGTCATGATCGCGCCAGTACGAATGTCAATTTCAAAAGTCATGCAATTCCTTATTCAGGCGGTGTGCCGGATTCTGCATCGCCTGCGATGTCGGCCAGCGGCGTGCTGCCGGCCGGCGAAGACGGAACCGGCTGACGCAGGTAGCGGGCGCCATGACGTTGCGCGCCAGGGTTGCCCGGACGGGTGAGAAAACGGGACAATTCCTGCAGTGCGCGCAAGTAGACATCGCGCTTGAACTCGATGACCACGTCCAGCGGCACCCAATAGTCGTGCCAGCGCCAGGCATCGAATTCGGGATGTTCGGTCAAACGCAGGTTGACGTCGCAGTCCCGCCCGACCATGCGCAACAGGAACCAGATCTGTTTCTGGCCACGGTAATGGCCGCGGATCTCACGCTTGATGAATCGGTCCGGCACTTCATAGCGCAGCCAGTCGCGGGTACGGCCGATGACGCGCACATGCTCGGCGCGCAGGCCGACCTCTTCCTCGAGCTCACGATACATTGCCTGCTCGGGCGTTTCACCGAACTTGATGCCGCCTTGTGGAAATTGCCACGAGTGCTCGCGCACCCGCTTTCCCCACCAAACTTCATTCTGCGCGTTGAGCAGAATGATGCCGACGTTCGGGCGGAAGCCTTCACGGTCAAGCATGTCATACCCCAAAACTTTCCGCGGCAATCCACCCTGGATCGATGCGCTAGTCCCGTGTCCGCAGTTGCATTGGAAGCGGGGTGCCGAGCGCCTGCAGTGATGTCGACATCAAATGTACGAAGTGAGGGTGCATCAGCCAGCTAATCCTTTAAAATTGGTCTGATTATAACTCTCTCTTTTTAAAAGAAGCTCACGCATGCGCGCCTCACGATTTTTTATCGCCACTCTCAAGGAAGCGCCCTCCGACGCCGAAGTCGTCAGCCATAAACTGATGATGCGCGCCGGGATGATCAAGCGTCTCGGCTCCGGAATCTATACCTACATGCCGATGGGTCTGCGCGTCATCCGCAAGGTCGAAGCGATCGTGCGCGAAGAGATGAACCGGGCCGGCGCGATCGAACTGCTGATGCCGGTGGTGCAACCGGCAGAGTTCTGGCAGGAGACCGGCCGCTGGCAACAATACGGCGCCGAGCTCATGCGGGTGAAGGACCGTCATGGCCGCGACTTCATCATCCAGCCGACTTCGGAAGAAGTCGTCACCGACATCGCCCGCACCGAATTGCGCTCCTATCGCCAGCTGCCGGTGAATTTTTATCATATCCAGACCAAGTTCCGCGACGAGCGGCGACCGCGCTTCGGCCTCATGCGCGGGCGGGAATTCACGATGAAGGATGCGTATTCCTTTGATCGCGATGTCGAGGGTCTGAAGCAGTCGTATCAAATCATGTACGACGCCTACATCCGCATCTTCAACCGCTTCGGCCTGCAATTCCGGCCGGTGGCAGCCGACAACGGCGCCATCGGCGGCTCCGGCTCGCATGAATTCCACGTCATCGCCGACACCGGGGAAGATGCGATCGTCTATTGTCCGGAGTCGGATTACGCCGCCAACATGGAGGCAGCCGAGGCACTCGCGCCCTTAACTGCCGCCGTGCCGGCATCGCAGGCGCTGACCAAGACGCCGACACCAGGCAGCGCCACCTGTGCTGAAGTCGCGCAGTTGCTCGGCCTGCCGCTGACCCGCACCGTCAAGTCGCTGGTGCTGACGGTGGAAACCGAAGCCAATGCCGCCAAAGGCATCGTCCCTGCGAAATCGGTGTGGTTGCTGCTGCTGCGGGGCGACCATGACTTGAACGAAGTGAAGGCATCGAAGGTGCCGGGCCTGGCGAACTACCGTTTTTCGACCGAGGCTGAAATCATCGAACACTTCGGCACGCCGCCCGGTTATCTGGGGCCGATCGGCACCGTGAAGTCGGTCCGTGTCGTGGCCGACCGGAGCGTGGCGGTCATGAGCGACTTCGTCTGTGGCGCCAACGAGGCCGGACATCATTACACCGGTGTCAACTGGGACCGTGACCTGCCGGTGCCGGAAGTCTGCGACCTGCGCAATGTCGTGGCCGGCGATCCTTCGCCCGACGGCAAGGGCGCGCTGGCAATCCAGCGCGGCATCGAGGTCGGTCATGTGTTCCAGCTTGGCACCCGCTATTCGCAAGACATGAAGGCCACCTTCCTCGATGAAAACGGCAAGCCGCAATTGCTGCAGATGGGCTGCTACGGCATCGGCGTGACCCGCATCCTGGGCGCGGCGATCGAACAGAATTTCGACGAGCGCGGCATCATCTGGCCAACTGCCATCGCACCCTTCGAAGTCGTGCTGTGCCCGATGGGATATGACCGCAGCGAGATGGTGCGGACCGAGACCGACCGCCTGTATGCCGTGCTGCAGGAAGCAGGCACGGACGTGATCCTGGACGACCGCGGCGAACGGCCGGGCGCCATGTTCGCCGATTGGGAATTGATCGGCGTGCCGCACCGGGTGGTGATCGGCGAGCGCGGCATCAAGGAAGGCAAGCTGGAATACCAGGGCCGGCGGGATGCTGCCGCCACTGCGGTGGCCATTGGCGAGATGGCGGCCTTCGTGCAGAGCAAGCTGGCTGCCTGAGATGCGGGCCTGGCCGGTATCGATTCTGCTGGCAAGGATCATGCGTGGTGTCCTGCCGCCGGCTCGGGTAAAAGCGTTGGTCGTATTGGCGGCCATCGGCACGGTAGGCCTGGCGCAGGCCGGCAATCAGAAGGAAGAAGCGCTGGCCGACGGCGTGCGGCTGGCGCTGGCGCGATCGATCACCGATGCCCGCCCGCCGGTGCAGCGCTTCACCGACATCCAGGAGCGCATCAAGTATCTGTACTGGCTGGGCGAGATGTCGGAGCGGCTGAAGAAGAAACTGCCGGATGTGCAGGTGCGCACCGAATTCCTGAAGACGGTCTGGTATGAATCGCGTCGGGCCGGGCTTGATCCGGGCATGGTGCTCGGGCTGATTCAGGTGGAATCGGCGTTCCGCAAATATGCACTGTCACCGGTCGGTGCGCGCGGGCTGATGCAGGTCATGCCATTCTGGACCCGCGTCATCGGCGATGGCGAACCGAAGAAGCTGTTCAACATGCAGTCGAACCTGCGCTATGGCTGCGCGATCCTGCGGCTCTACATCGACCTGGAAGGCGGCGACCTGTTCCTGGCGCTGGGGCGCTATAACGGCAGCCGCGGCCGCAATGACTATCCGAATGCCGTGCTGCACGCCTGGAAGAACTGGGAATATCGGGCCTGATGCGGATCGCGCAGATACAAAAACGCCCGCAAGCTGCGGGCGTTTTTGTTTGGCACGTTGGAAGAGTTATTTCAAGTGGTCGGAGATGAGTTTGGTCATCTCGAACATCGACACTTGCTTCTTGCCGCCAAAGACAGCTTTCAATTTTTCATCTGCGTCGATCATGCGCTTGTTCTGCTCATTTTGCAGCTTGAACTTCTTGATGTATTCCCAGACT
>JAYTLK010000181.1:0-3679 GCA_043729515.1 Herminiimonas sp. | reverse complement strand
GCGCGCGTCGAAATCGGCGGTCAGGCCTATGCCACTTCGGCGCGATTGAACGGCAAGCCGACTTCGGCGATCGCGGTACAGTTGTCACCCACCGCCAATGCCCTGCAGACGGCGACGCTGGTGAAGAACAAGATGAAGGAACTGTCGAAATTCTTTCCCGCCGGCGTAACCTACGACATCCCCTACGATACCTCGCTGTTCGTCAAGATTTCGATCGAGGAAGTGGTCAAGACCCTGCTTGAAGCAGTGGTGCTGGTGTTCCTGGTGATGTACCTCTTTCTGCAGAACCTGCGCTACACGTTGATTCCCACCATCGTGGTGCCGGTTGCGCTGATGGGCACCTTCGCCGCGATGGCCGCCTTCGGTTATTCGATCAACGTGCTGACCATGTTCGGCATGGTGCTGGCAATCGGCATCCTGGTCGATGACGCCATCGTGGTGGTGGAAAATGTCGAACGGCTCATGCGCCAGGAAGGCCTGTCGCCGAAAGAGGCGACACGCAAGGCCATGGGCCAGATCACCGGCGCCATCGTCGGCATCACGCTGGTGTTGGTCGCGGTGTTCATTCCGATGGCATTCTTCGGCGGCGCGGTGGGTGCGATCTATCGCCAGTTCACGCTGGCGATGGTGTCGTCGATGCTGTTTTCGGCGCTGATGGCGCTCACGCTCACGCCGGCCCTGTGCGCCACGCTCCTGAAGCCGATCGAGGCCGGGCAACATGCGGATAAAAAGGGATTCTTCGGCTGGTTCAACCGGCATTTCACGCGCACCGCCGATCGCTACCAGAGCCTGATCGGCCGCATGCTCGGCACCGCCTGGCGCTTCATGGTGGTGTATGGCCTGATCGTGGTCGTGGTCGGCCTGCTGTACGTGCGGCTGCCGTCGTCATTCCTGCCGGTCGAGGATCAGGGGTTCCTGATCACGAACGTGCAACTGCCGCCGGGCGCCAGTGCCAACCGCACCCTGGCCGTGCTGCAGCAGGTCGAGCAGTATTATCAGAAGCAGCCGGAGATCGCGCGGATCCTGGCCGTGACCGGTTTCAGCTTTTCCGGCAGCGGCCAGAATGCCGGCCTGGTCTTCACGCCGCTCAAGGACTGGAGCGAGCGCAATGCCAGCCAGGATGCCGGCAGTGTCGTCAACCGGGCATTGGCCGGGCTTTCGCGCATCAAGGATGCGATCGTCTTTCCAGCCAATCCGCCGCCGATTCGCGAGTTGGGCAATGCCACCGGCTTTACCTTCCGCCTGCAGGATCGCGGCGGAATGGGCCATGACGCATTGCTGGCGGCGCGCAACCAATTGCTGGGCCTGGCGGCCAGGAGCCCGGTCCTGAAAGGCGTGCGCCCGGAAGGCCTGGAAGACACGCCGCAGCTGCAGGTCGACATCGATCGTGACAAGGCCAATGCGCTTGGCCTGTCATTTGCCGACATCAATGCGACGATCTCGACCTCGCTCGGCTCGTCCTACGTGAATGATTTTCCGAACCAGGGACGCCAGCAACGGGTGATCGTGCAGGCCGATGCGCCGCAACGCGTGACGCCGGAAGATCTGCAGCAGCTGTATGTGCGCAATGCCGCCGGCGCCATGGTGCCGTTCGCCTCCTTTGCCAGCTCGCACTGGATCTCCGGACCGGTGCAGCTGGCGCGCTACAACGGTTATCCGGCGATGAAGATCTCGGGCGACGCCGCCCTGGGCCGCAGCACCGGCGAAGCGCTGGATGAAATGGAAAAACTGGCGGGCCAGCTACCGGCCGGCTTCGGCTTCGAATGGACCGGCCAGTCCTTCGAAGAGAAGACATCCGGCTCGCAGGCGCCGGCGCTGTTCGCGCTGTCGCTGCTGGCCGTGTTCCTGGTGCTGGCGGCGCTCTATGAGAGCACATCGATTCCATTGTCGGTGCTGCTGGTGGTGCCGCTGGGGATTCTTGGCGCGCTGCTCGGCGCGAGCCTGCGCGGCCTGCCGAACGATGTCTACTTCAAGGTCGGCCTGATCGCCATCATCGGTCTGTCTGCCAAGAACGCGATCCTGATCATCGAGTTCGCCAAGGATCTGCAGGCGGAGGGGATGGGATTGGTCGAGGCGACCCTGGAAGCAGTGCACCTGCGTTTCCGGCCGATCATCATGACCTCGCTGGCCTTCATTCTGGGCGTGCTGCCGCTGGTGGTGGCCTCGGGTGCGGGCTCGGCCAGCCAGCGGGCGATCGGCACCGGCGTCATGGGCGGCATGATCACGGCCACCGTGCTGGCGGTGTTCCTGGTGCCGATTTTCTTCGTGGTGGTGCGCAAGGTGTTCCATACGAAGAAGCAGGAGCAGGAAGAGAATCGGAAACACGAAGAATATCTACGGGGGAGCACGCACGCATGAACCAGCGACGCGCAGCATCAGTGACACCATCCATGCCGGCGGCGCCAGCGCCAGTTCGTATCGCACTGGCCGCGGCCTGCGCGGCCCTGATGCTGGGTGCCTGCTCCTTCACGCCGCGCCTGACGCGTCCCGACGCGCCGGTGGCGGCAGGCTTCCCGGATGGCGAGCTGAACAATGATCCGGCGGCGCGGCGCGCGGTCGACACCGGCTGGCGTGACTTCTTTCCGGATCCGCGCCTGCAGGCGCTGATCGCCTCGGCCCTGGCCAACAACCGCGATTTGAAGACGGCGGCGCTGCGCATCGAGGAAGCACGTGCGCTCTACAATATCCAGCAGGCGGATCTGCTGCCCAACGTGGGCGTGTCGGCCAGCGCCAGCCGCAGCCGGGCGTTCTCGCCGCAGGCCGGAAATGCCAGCCGCTCCGTGGTGGGTTCGGGCTACCAGGTCGGCCTGTCGCTGTCGTCCTTCGAACTCGATTTCTTCGGCCGGGTGCGCTCCCTGAATGATGCCGCGCTGGCGAGCTATCTCGCCACCGCCGAGGCGCAGCAGGCGGTGCAGATCAGCCTGGTGGCCTCGGTCGCGCAGGCGTATCTCACCGAACGCAGCTACGCCGAGCAACTGGAACTGGCGCAGAACACCGAAAAGACCCGGCTGAACGCCTATGATCTGTCCAGGCAGCGCTTCGATGTCGGCGCGTCCTCCGCGCTCGACCTGCGCCTGGCCGAGACCATCGTGCTGCAGGCGCGGGTGGCTGCCGTGACGCTGGCGCGCCAACGGGCGCAAGCCTTCAATGCCCTGACGTTGCTGGTCGGCCGGCCATTGACCGACTTGCCACCGAACCAGGCACTGTCCGCGGAAAACATCATCACGGGCATTCCGGCCGGCCTGCCCTCGGACCTGCTGGCCAACCGGCCCGACATTCGCGCCGCCGAGCAGCGCCTGCGGGCAGCCAACGCCAACATCGGCGCAGCCCGCGCGGCCTTCTTTCCACGCATCTCTCTCACGGCCGGCCTGGGCACGGCCAGCAATGCGCTATCCGGCCTGTTCGACAGCGGCTCCGGCGCCTGGTCCTTCGGTCCGCAATTGCTGTTGCCGATCTTCGACGCCGGTCGCAATCGGGCCAACCTGAGCCTGGCCGAAGTGCGTACCAACCTGGCCGTGACCGACTATGAAAAAACGATCCAGGTGGGGTTTCGGGAAGTCGCCGATGCGCTGGTGGCACGCGGCACGCTGGAGCAGCAGATCACCGCCCAGCAGCAGTTCCTCGACGCGCAGGCAGACCGCCTGCGCCTGGCGCAACTGCGCCAGCAGAATGGCGTGGC
>JAYTLK010000180.1:0-5002 GCA_043729515.1 Herminiimonas sp. | reverse complement strand
TTGTCGGCTGCCGCCCGTGTCGGCGCCACCATCACTGCCACCGCGTCGTTGTGCCTGCCGGTCTTGACCGCACTGCCAGCGACTGCCGCACCGATCTCGGCCAGCCTGGTCAAGGCGCTGCCGGCCACCATCACGACCCAGTTGCCGCGCACCGTGCGCCCGACGCACTACGACGTCTCGATCACTCCCGACGCCGCCGGCGGCCGCTTCAGCGCCCGGGTCGTCATCGACATCACGGTGCTGAGCGCCACCGACGCCATCACTCTCAATGCCGCCGACCTCAGCTTCCAGCAGGCCGTTCTCACCACTGCCAATGGAGTGCGGGCAACGCCAGCCACGGCCAGCGTCGATGCCGCCAACCAGACGGCGACATTCCGTTTGCCACTTGCCGTGGCACCTGGCAACTATCGCCTGGCCCTGGATTACACCGGTCTCATTGGTACTCAGGCGGTCGGATTGTTTTCGCTTGACTACGACAATGCAGCCGGCCGAAAACGCGCGCTTTACACACAGTTCGAAAACTCCGATGCACGGCGCATGATTCCTTCTTGGGACGAGCCGGCCTACAAGGCCAGTTTCGCCTTGCGGGCAACAGTACCGGCTGCAGAGATGGCAGTCAGTAACATGCCGGTTGCCAGCAGCCGGGCGCTTCCGAACGGGAAAACCCTGGTGACGTTTCAGCAAACGCCTGTCATGTCGACCTATCTGCTGTTTTTCGGATTGGGCGAATTCGAGCGGGCCACGACCAAGGTCGATGGGACCGAGCTGGGCGTGATCACGCAAAAAGGCACCTTGTCGCAGGCCCGGTTCGCACTCGATTCATCGGCTGCGATCCTGCGTGAATACAACGACTACTTCGGCGTGCGTTATCCGCTGCCCAAGCTCGACAACATCGCCGCACCCGGCCGCAGCCAATTCTTCGGCGCCATGGAAAACTGGGGCGCGATCTTCACCTTCGAACATGTGATCCTGCTTGATCCGTCGATCTCGACCCAGACCGACAAGCAGCGTTCGTTTTCAATCGCCGCCCACGAGATGGCGCATCAGTGGTTCGGCGACCTGGTCACGATGCAATGGTGGGATGACCTGTGGTTGAACGAAGGCTTTGCCTCGTGGATGGAAAGCCGTACCACGGCGCGCCTGCACCCGGAGTGGAAGACCGCCCTCGACGCCGTCAATGTCCGTGAAGATGCCATGAACCGCGACGCCTTCCTCACTACCCATCCGGTGGTGCAGCATGTGGAAACGGTGGAGCAGGCAAGCCAGGCCTTCGACGCGATCACGTATCAGAAAGGCGAATCTGTCATCCGCATGCTCGAGCATTACGTCGGCGCAGACACCTGGCGCACTGGCGTACGCCGTTACATGGCCGCGCATGCTTACGGCAACACCGCCACCGACGATCTGTGGCGGGAAGTCGAGCGGGCCGCCGGCAAGCCGATCACGGCGATTGCCCATGATTTCACGTTGCAACCTGGCGTGCCGATGATCCGGGTGGAAGCGGACGCCTGCGTCGATGGCATGACTGCCGTGAAGCTGACCCAGACCGAATTCAGCCGCGACCAGCCAGGCAAGAAACCGTTGTCATGGCGGGTGCCGGTGAGCGTTCAGGCAGGCGTCGATGGCAAGCCCGTCACGACCCTGGTTGAAGGTGCGGCCAGCCTGCGCGTGCCGGGCTGCGGACCGATCCTGGCCAACGGCGGCCAGACCGGTTATTACCGCACCGTCTACGCCGCGCCGGCATTCAAGCGTCTGGGCGCCGACTTCGCGCGCCTGGCGCCGATCGACCAGCTCGGCTTGTTGTCCGATACCTGGGCGCTGGGCATCACCGGCCTGCAACCGGTGTCGGATTTTCTGGATCTGGCGCAAGCCGCGCCGCTGGATGCCGAGCCCCAGGTCTGGAGCAACATCACCCAGGCCTTCGGCGCCATCGAGCGGTATTACCGCAACGATCCCCAGCGCCGCGCCCGCTTCGACAACTTTGCCGTGGCACGCCTGGCGCCGGTCATCAACCGGCTTGGCTGGAATGCCAAGGCGGGCGAAGCCGAGACCGTGCCGCCGCTACGCGAATTGCTGATCCGCACCTTGAGCCAGATGGACGATCCGGTGACCATTGCCGAAGCTCGCCGTCGTTACGCCGCGCCGGCTGGCGACACCGCCGCCATGCCGGCACCGCTGCGCAAGACGATCCTGTCGGTAGTGGCCGAGCATGCCGATGCGGCGACCTGGGAGGCCCTGCACCGTACCGCCCAAGCTGAAAAGTCACCCATGATCAAGAATGATCTGTACGACATGCTGGCCGCACCACGTGATCGTACCCTGGCGCAGAAGGCCCTGGAACTGGCCTTGACCGACGAGCCGGACATCACCACCGGCTCGGGCATGCTGGCCGGGGTGGCGTCGGTCTATCCCGACATGGCATTTGATTTTGCGCTGGCCAACATCGACAAGGTCAATCAACGGGTCGACACGACATCGCGCAGCCGGTTCTTCCCGTCACTGGCCGCCAATTCCGGCGACCCGGCAATGATTGGCAAGATCGAGGATTATGCAAAGGCGCAACTCGCGCAGGGCTCCCGCCGGGAGGCCGACACCGCAGTCGCACGCATCCGCGACCGCATCCGGGTACGCCAGGAACGCTTGCCGGAGATCGATGCCTGGCTGGCGCGTCAGCACGGCTGATACCGGTTCGATGGATCCTGCCGGCCGCGCACCCGCACCGCGCTTTCGATGAAGGCAGCGGTGGTTTGCGGTTGGGTCAGCGGCAGCATGTGGCCGCCGTCGACTGTCTCCAGACGCACCTGCGGCACCTGGGCGCGCAGACACTCCCCGTGGCGCTGCCAGTCCAGGATGCGGTCCTGGCGGCCGAATAGAACCGACACCGGCATGCGGATGTCACCATAGCGTGCCACCAGAGCCGGCAAATCATCGGCCACCCCACGCAAGTCGGCGCAGGCGGCCAGATAGGTTTCCGGGCGCAGGCTCAGCAAACCGCCGGCAGCGGTCGGAAAATCTGCCGGCGCTGCCTCCGGTCCGAACACCATCGCCAGCGTTGCCTTGCGGTGACGTATGGCCATCGGCATCAGGAACAGGCGGCTGTAAAGCCAGCGCAGGGCTGGAGAAGCGATGCCGAGCGCCTTGAAGGCCGGCGGCACGTCGGTCTGGACCTGGGTCAAAGGCGCCACCAGCGCCAGGCCACTGATCGCATCGGGGTGATCAAGCGCCACTGCAAGGGCAACCGCGCCGCCAAGCGAATGGCCTACCAGCAGTGGGCGATCCAATCCAAGTGCGGCGATGAATGCCGCCACCAGCGCTGCCTGGCTGCGCAGGCCTGCCTGGCCATCGGCGCGGGCGCTTGAATGGCCGGCGCCGGGGCGGTCCAGCAAGATTACTTTGCACCGGGTGGCCACCAGCGCCGCCAGCGCGTACGTGAAGTGACGCAGTTGGCCATTCAAGCCGTGAATCATCACGATGGCCGGGCCAGCGCCTTGCTCGACATAATGCAGCCGAAGGCCCTCGATATCGATGAACTTGCCTGGCGGCGGGAAACCCCGCCTGATTTTGTTCGTCACGGTGCGGGTGAACACCATCAGCAGCAACAGCAGGCAAAAGACGATGAAAAAGATGATGGCGACATTCTGCATGGATGGTCCTGGGCGACGGCGGGCCGGGCCGGAGATGACCGACCGGTAACGCACCGGCCACAGGATAACGTAACGGCGTCCTCTGTCGCCGATTGCGTGCTGCTGGTCGGGATACGGAGGTATGGCCATATGGCGAAATGTTACCGGGCTTGCGAAGCCTTGCAGGCTCGGCTTGTGTCGTGCTTGAACACTGAGTTACCAACCGAGCGCTGCGCTCCCTAGCCGGTCGTACAACAGGTTCGTCGCCTGACGCAACAGGCTATGCATCGGCCGGGTCTGCAGCAGCGTGTTGTGCGGGGTTGCGCACAGGGCCGGGCTGGGGGCGGCTTGCGCTGCCTGCGCCATGCCCACGCATGGAAATCGCTCCCGGTTCTCCGCCAGAAATTGGCAAAGGCGCTGCAGGCGGCGCTGGTTGACCTGGTGCCGGCGCGTGACGGAAAACTGATCATTATCCTTGCGCACGAATTCACTTGGATGGGTCAATACCACGACCTGATGCATGCCAGCCTGTTCTGCAGCAAGCAGCAATGCCCGGGTTTCTGTAAAGCTGGTGCCTGCTATGGTCAGTGATTTCAAACGCCCCGGCTGCCATGCATGCCGGTCAGAAAAACTCAAGACGGGCATTTCGAGCACGCCGTGGCGTATGTGTTGGCCGCTGTAGAGTCGGTACCGGGCGTCGCCGCTATCGAAGATGCCCATGCCGATATTGGAGCTGGTCATGATGCCGCAGTGGGCGAGTGCTTGATACAGCACATCATCATGCTGCAGATTGCCACTCCGAAAAACAGTAGGCGTTGGCAAACCCCATTCCGCAAAGCGGGCCTGGCCGTCACGAATCAGGGCAACCGATGTAGCGATCTCCATTCCATAAAAGTCATCCAGCCGCGCGGTCGCGCTGCAACGGCTGCGCCAGTCCGCATGTTGGAAGACCGACCAGCAGGGATGCGTATGCAACTGTACTTCATGGCCGTCGGCAGCAATGCGGTGCGCCGCAGCGCGCATCGGGCTGCGACGGAAATAATGGGCATGCTGGGTTTCCAGAAAAAATGTTGCCGTCAGCTGATGTGAGGCCAGGCTCTCCAGCACAAAGCCAAGTCCTTCCGAGCGGCCGGCCACCATGCACCATAGCGCCTGTTCCCCGACCGGCAATAATGCCGGATCGCGAAAGGCGCCGCCGATCGTGCATTCGGTGTCGACGGTAAAGCAGACCTTGGTAACCACGGACGGAATTCCAGGAAAGGAGTGGTGTGACTTTTTCCGCAGATTGATGCGGCGCCGAACGAGACAACCGGTAACATTGCGCGCGACTTAATGGGCGGGAAGAAGTTGCCATGCCGATAACAGCAGGAATACCAAGA
>JAYTLK010000179.1:0-3357 GCA_043729515.1 Herminiimonas sp. | reverse complement strand
AACCTGCGCCGCATCATCGTCACCCAGGGCGACACCGAGCCGGCGTCGGTCGAGCAGCAGCGCCACCTGGGGCTGACCGCGCCGTCGAATTACGACCTGCGCAACCTCTTCCAGATCAACGTCGAGGAAGGCCGGCATCTGTGGGCCATGGTCTATCTGCTGCACAAACATTTTGGCCGCGATGGCCGTGAAGAAGCCGAAGCGCTGTTGCAGCGTAATTCGGGCGATGCCGACAAGCCGCGTATCCTTGAAGCGTTCAATGAAGAGACGCCGGACTGGCTGGCCTTCTACATGTTCACCTATTTCACTGATCGCGACGGCAAGTTCCAATTGAACGCGCTGGCCGAATCGGGCTTCGATCCGCTCTCGCGCACGACGCGCTTCATGCTGACCGAAGAAGCGCATCACATGTTCGTCGGCGAGTCCGGCATCTCGCGCGTGATCAATCGCACCTGCCAGGTGATGAAGGAATTCGGCATCGAGGATCCGGAGCAGGTCCGCGCCAAGGGCGTGATCGATTTGCCGACCATCCAGCGCTACCTGAACTTTCATTTTTCCGTGACGATCGATCTGTTCGGCGCCGATCAGTCTTCCAACGCCGCGACGTTCTACAGCGCCGGACTGAAAGGCCGCTACGAGGAAAACAAGCGCGATGATGACCACGTCCTGAAAGGCGGCCATTACAGGATTCTTGAAGTGGCCAACGGCGCGCTGGTCGAGCGCGAGGTGCCGATGTTGAATTCCCTGAACGAGGTCCTGCGTGACGATTACATCCGCGATTCGGTCGCCGGTGTCGGCCGCTGGAACCGCGTCATCGAAAAAGCCGGTCTGCCGTTCCGCCTGGTCACGCCGCACAAGGCGTTCAACCGGCATATCGGCGCCATGGCCGAGTTCAAGATCGCGCCGGATGGCCGGGTGCTGTCGGACGCCGAATGGGCGGCCAACGTGAATCACTGGCTGCCGAGCGAAACCGATCGGGCGTATGTCGCCTCGCTGATGGGCCGGGTGATCGAGCCCGGCAAGATGGCGAACTGGATTGCGCCGCCGCCGGTGGGCATCAACCGCCAGCCGATCGATTTCGACTACGTGCGCTTCAACTGAGGAGGGCTCGATGAACGCGCCGGAGGCCGTGGTCTTCATCCGCCAGCACCTGATCGATCCGGAAATCTGCATTCGCTGCAATACCTGCGAAGAGACCTGCCCGGTGGACGCGATCACACATGACGACCGCAATTACGTGGTTGATTCGGCGATCTGCAACGGTTGCGGCAACTGCGTCTCGCCGTGTCCGACCGGCTCGATCGATCACTGGCATCCGGTGCCGCAATCAGCGGCCTATACATTGGTCGAGCAGTTCGGCTGGGATGAATTGCCGCCGGTGTCAGAGGCCGATGCAGCGGCTGCCACGCAGGCCGTGTCGGTGCCGCCGGGCGATCCGGATCAGCCACGGGCCGACGCACGCGGCATGCCGGCCGATTACCAGCCGAATGCCGCGAGTTCACTTTCGTCAAACATTCCGCCCTGGTCGGCAGCGCCGGCGCAGATCAACCTGGCAGGATTGAAGTCGCCGGCGATGGCGACCGTCGCCGGCAATTACCGCCTGACTGCGGAAACAGTCGACAGCGACATCCATCACATCGTGCTCGATTTCGGCGGCCAGGCCTTTCCGGTGCTCGAAGGCCAGTCGATCGGCATCCTGCCACCTGGAACCGATGCTGCAGGCCGGCCGCACTACATGCGCCTGTATTCGATTGCCAGCCCGCGTACCGGCGAGCGCGAGGGATACAACAATCTCGCGCTGACAGTCAAGCGCGTCGTCACCGACCATGCCGGCTTGCCTGCCCGCGGCGTGGCGTCGAATTATCTCTGTGATCTGACAAAAGGCGAGACGGTGCAAGTGGTCGGCCCGTTCGGCAGCACGTATCTGATGCCGAATCATCCCGATGCCAACCTGCTGATGATCTGCACCGGCACTGGCGCGGCGCCGATGCGGGCCATGACCGAGCACCGCCGACGGCTGCAGGCGGCGGGCCAGCCGGCGAGCGGGCGGCTGATGCTGTTTTTTGGCGCGCGCAACCAGCAGGAGCTGCCGTATTTCGGGCCACTGCTGAAACTGCCGGACGCCTTCATTGACCGGCATTTCGCGTTTTCGCGCTTGCCGGACGCGCCACGCACCTATGTGCAGGATCGACTGCGCGAGGCTGGCCCGGAAGTGGCCGCGCTGCTCAGAGGCGACAGCTATCTGTATGTGTGCGGCCTGAAGGGCATGGAGGCCGGCGTGATGGACGCGCTGGCAGCGGTATGCGCGCAACACGCCATCGACTGGCCAACGCTGCAGGCAGCGATGGTGCAGGAAGGACGTTTTCATGTGGAGACTTACTGATGCCGCAGCCGTTGCCACCTGCTTGCCGATGACCACATCGCGCGAAAAAGAATGGGCCGGGAGCGCCGTGGCAATCGGCGGTCCGGCAGCGGTGGACCGGCAGCGGTGGACCGGTGATACGCGCACAGTTGAAATTTTCTGCCCGGTGTACTGTTCAGCGCGGATAAAGGAAACCGGTGCGGATGTCCATCGGTACCAGGCGCTCGCCCTCGCGCACCATCAGTCGCTTGGGGGGTTCGTCGCCGGCAAGCGTGCGCGGCGCGACAGGCAGTCCTTCTCCCTTGCGTAACAGGGCGTCGCAACGCTCGAAGACGTTACGGTACCCCGTGGCATGCAGGAGCGCCTGCACCACGGGCACTTTCCACAGATCGACGCCACCGGCGTTGAACTGGCAGACCAGATAGCCCGCGATGCCACCGTAGCCGTGCACGAGCAGGCCTGGCAAGCCATCCTTCTCGCCATCGATCAGCTGGACCAGCGCCTGTGGATCGGCACTGCGCAGGGTGTCGGCATGACGCAACACACCTGCCTCGACGCGCCGCTTCATCATCGCGTGGTCCACCGGCTCGTTCTCGCGCAAGGTCCAGATGCGGGCGGCGATCTGCGAAGTTGCGTTGTAGGCCGCGCGCGCCAGGAACCGACGCGCCGAGGACTGCACGGTTGCCGTGGCGCCTGGTCTGTTGCGCTCTTGCGGCTTGCCGTCGACTTTGTCGACGGCGGAGGCGTAGATCCATGGTTCGCCGGCAAGCAGGCCTTTTTCCTTACCCTGTTTGATGGTGATGATGAGCATGGGCGGCTTTCGTTTTGTGGAGCGGCATCATAGCGCGCCGCGCTGTTCACACGCCGGGCAGGCTGATCGAACGGTCGTCAGGTTACCGTTCACGCATCCGGCCAGCATGGTCTCGAAAGGGGACGGCGGATGCGGCACTGGCTAAAATAGTTTCGCAGATAGACGGTTCGGCGCAACACCGGCC
>JAYTLK010000178.1:0-15256 GCA_043729515.1 Herminiimonas sp. | reverse complement strand
GCCATTGACCTTGCGATTGCGCTGGTGCGACAACCAGCCCGCCTGCCCCAGCACATGCACCGGCACATCAGCCGGGATGCGGGGGCGGAATTCGGCATCGAGTTCATCGGTCGGATAAGCGATCGACAGGCCCGGCGCGTAGCGGTCGCGGTCCAGGACCGTTAGCCAGCTCAGGAGCGACGATTCGATGCCGCCGCCGCGGCGCAGATGGGTCACATGGAACAGGATGCGAATCGGTGTCACGGCGGTGGTCCTCGGGATGGGCCGCCATTATAAGTTGGCCTGCCGGTGCACTGTCGTGTTGCGCTGCCGTTGCTTCGCCGTTGCAGCGCTGCCGCGGCGGTGTTGCGCTACACTACGCGGCCCATCGATTGCCGTGACCAACCAGATTGCATGTCCGATTCTCCCTTGTTCAATGCCGCCGGCAGGCCGCTCTTCTACGATCCGGCCGAACACCGCATCCGCAGCTTCGTCACTCGGGCAGGTCGCCTGTCGACAGCCCAGGCGCGCGCCATCGAGACACTCGGCCCGCGCTTTTGCATTCCCTATGCCAAGGCAGCACCGGATCTGGATGCGTGTTTCGACCGCCCGGCGCCGACCATTCTGGAAATCGGTTTCGGCATGGGCGACACCACGGCCGCAATTGCCGCTGCCATGCCGGACAAGAATTTCATCGGCGTGGAGGTGCACACGCCGGGTGTTGGCAGCTTGCTCAAACTGATCGGGGAACAGGGCCTCACGAACCTGCGGTTGATCCAGCATGATGCGGTGGAAGTGCTGACGCACATGCTCGCGCCTGGCAGCCTGGCAGGCGTACACGTGTTCTTTCCCGATCCGTGGCACAAGGCGCGCCACAACAAACGCCGCCTGATCCAGCCGGCGCTGGTCGCGTTGCTCTGCTCGCGCATGGCGCCCGGCGCGATCCTGCATTGCGCTACCGACTGGCAGGAATATGCGGAACAGATGCTGGAAGTCCTGTCAGCCGAGCCAAGCCTGCATAACACTGCCGAAGCATATGCGCCACGGCCTGCTTACCGGCCGGTGACGAAGTTCGAGCATCGTGGATTGCGCCTCGGTCACGGTGTCTGGGATTTGCTGTTCGAACGGCGCGATGCTGCACCTTGACGCGCGCAAGCTCTTCGCCATCAGGCCCGCATACGCTAGGTGTCGAGAATTTCAGCGACCTGGCGGATGATCTCTTCGCCATAGGTCTCGAGTTTTTTCTCTCCCACGCCAGAGACGCCGCGCAATTCCCCCAACGAACGCGGCTGCGCCTTGGCGATCTCGCGCATCGTCGCATCATGAAAGATGACGTAGGCCGGTACGTTGTTGGTGCGCGCCGTCTCGACCCGCCACCAGCGCAGCTTGTCGAAGATCGCCTGCTCCATGGTCGAGAGATCGGATTCGACATAGCCCTTCGGTTTCGCGCCACTCCCACCCCGGCTGCGACCCGGCTTGACAGGCTTTTGATATTGGCGCAACTGCACTGGTTCGGCGCCCCGCAGCACGGGCTTGGCCGCGTCCGTCAGCTTCAAGGCGCTGTAAGCTTCATGGTCGACCGTGATCAGGCCGAGCGCAATCGATTGCCGCAGGATGGCGCGCCACTCGGCTTCGCTCCTGTCCGAACCGATGCCGAAGGTCGACAGCCGCTCATGCCCCCACTGCCGCATCTTGTCCGACTCGACACCGCGCAGGACATCGAGCACATGCATGGCGCCGAAGCGCTGATCTACCCGGTAAATGGTCGACAGCAGCATCTGCACAGGCACCGTGGCGTCGAAGGACACCGGCGGCTGCAGGCAGGTGTCGCAATTGCCGCAAGGCCCGGATGACTGGCCGAAATACGCCAGCAGGCTCATGCGGCGACAACCCAGGGTTTCGCACAGGCCCAGCATCGCATCGAGTTTCACGCCCAGCACCCGCTTGAAGACCTCGGGCGCCTCGGATTCGTCGATCATGCGGCGCTGCTGCACCACGTCCTGCAGGCCGTAGGCCATCCAGGCATTTGCCGGCGTCCCGTCGCGGCCGGCGCGGCCGGTTTCCTGATAGTAGCCTTCGATGCTTTTCGGCAGATCCAGGTGCGCGACGAAGCGCACGTCCGGCTTGTCGATGCCCATTCCGAAAGCGATGGTGGCGGTCATCACGATGCCATCCTCGCGCAGGAAACGGGCCTGGTTCTTCGTGCGCACCGCCAGGTCCAGCCCGGCGTGATACGGCAGCGCGGTGATGCCCTGCTCGTTCAGGAACGCCGCGGTCTCCTCGACTTTCTTGCGTGACAGGCAATAGACGATGCCGGCATCTCCGGCGTGTTCGCTTTCGATGAAGTCGAGCAGCTGCTTGCGGCCGTTCGCCTTCTCCACGATTTGATAGCGGATGTTCGGCCGGTCGAAGGAAGAGACGAACTGGCGGGCGTCGTTCAGATTCAGACGAAGCGCGATCTCGGCCCGGGTCTGGGCGTCGGCAGTGGCGGTCAGCGCAATGCGCGGCACATCCGGAAACCGCTCATGCAGCACCGACAGCTGGATGTATTCCGGGCGGAAATCATGGCCCCATTGCGAGACGCAATGGGCTTCGTCAATGGCAAACAGGGCAATCTTGGAGGCCGACAGCAACTCCAGGCAGCGCGGCGTCATCAGACGTTCCGGCGCCACATACACGAGATCGATCTCGCCGCGCCGCACCTGCTGCTCGATGGCGTTGGCTTCATGCCAGGTCTGGGTGGAATTCAGGAACGCAGCCCGCACGCCGATTTCGGCCAGCGCGTCGACCTGATCCTGCATCAGCGCAATCAGGGGCGACACCACCACGCCGACGCCATCACGCACCAGCGCCGGAATCTGATAACAGAGCGACTTGCCACCACCGGTCGGCATCAGCACCAGGGCATCGCCGCCACTGGCGACGACCTCGATGATCTCGGCCTGCTGGCCGCGAAAGGCCGGATAGCCGAACACATCCTGCAGAATCTGCAAGGCTTGCTGCATGCTGCCGCCCGCCGGTTGGCGGACAGGAGAAGTGGTCATGGAATCGCTATCGCTATAGATCGGTCAGGATTGGGGAAATGTTCAGGCGCCACTGATCGGGTTGATCCCACCAGCACGGCTTCAACTTACACCGTTCGGTGCAAGACCCCATGCGGCCGATCAGTCAGACCGGATCAAAGTTGCATCCGGATCAGTCCGCCCATACCACCAGGCCGGAATACGCGGTGCCGAGAATGACCAGGCCGAATGCGATCCGGTACCAGGCGAACGCGGTGAAGTCATGTGAACTGATGTAGCGCAGCAGCCAGCGCACGCAAAAGAAAGCCGAGATGAAAGCAGCGACGGTACCCACGGTGAACACCGGCAGGTCCGCTGCGGTCAGCAGGGCACGGGCTTTGAAGAGCGAGTAGACGGTCGCGGCGAGCAGCGTCGGGATCGCCAGGAAAAAGGAAAATTCGGTTGCCGCCCGGCGCGAAAGACCGAACAGCATGCCGCCGATGATGGTGGCGCCGGAACGGCTGGTGCCGGGGATGAGCGCGAATGCCTGGGCGCAGCCGATCTTGAGGGCGTCGAGCGGCGTCATGTCGTCGACATTCTGGATTCGGGCCGGCGCATCTTGCAAAGTGGCGCCGGCCGAAATCGCAGCATCGGCAGCCATCCCGCCGCCACGGCGTTTTTGCCTGTGCTCGACCCAGAGAATCACAATGCCACCCAGAATGAACGCCAGTGCCACCGGCACCGGGGCAAACAGTTTGGCCTTGATTTTTGCGCTGAACAAAAGGCCCAATGCCGCCGCTGGCAGGAATGCGATCAGCAGATTGAGCGCGAATCGCTGCGCCTGGCGCTGGCTGGTCAGGCCACCGAGCACGGACGCGATGCGGGCGCGGTATTCCCAGCAGACGGCAAAGATGGCGCCGGCCTGGATCACGATCTCGAACACTTTTACCGTTTCACCCGTGAAATGCAACAGGCTTCCGGCCAGGATCAGGTGGCCGGTCGAGGAAATCGGCAGGAATTCGGTCAGACCTTCGACGATGCCCATGATCAGGGCTTTACACAACAGAATCAGGTCCATGCGGTTTCCATGAAGGCAGTGAAAAAAGGGGGATGGCGTACATCGGCATGACAACATTGCATCGAAGCATATGGCCAGGGCCAAGGCATCGGCCGGTGTCTGGCGCTTGATGGCGAAATGGCTCCGGTGGCTCGATTGCGCGGCAACTGACAGCGGATACCGAAGCGCTGTCCATCGGCGGCTGGCGGGCGCTGCCCAGCGGTCGATCGCCTTATCTGACCGGCTCGAAGGTTACCACGAGGGCTTGTGGCGTTGTGACGATTCTGGTGGGCAGGAACTGCACGCCCGCGGTGCGGAATTGTGCCGGATCGAACCGGTACAAGGGAACATCGCCGACGACCCCCTGCGCGAGCGATCCGCTGATCCTGGCAAGCTGCCCGGTCAGGTTGGCATCGACGCCGTCGAGCGTCAGGTTCTCCATGCGGGGATCGCGCAGCACGACGGCATTGCCGGCGGCGTCGATGGCCAGCATGCCCGACAAGGTGAAGCTGCCGGTGAAGCTGCGCCGCATGAACAACGGCGCAATCTTTGCATCGACGGTAGCTGTCATGCGGTTGCTCGCCGGCTGCAGCTGCAGGCGCGGATTGGTTGCCGTGATGTCGAGCACGTCCAGGTAACGCTGCTGGAACGGAAAACGCGCAGCCAGCGAAGCTTGCAATTTTTCGATGGGGATGGTGACATCGCGCGGACCGACCAGGCTGGCACAGCCTGCCAGCAGCCACGTAGCGAAAACCGACGGGAACAGGATAAAACGGATTTGGGAAACGTCACGGCGCATGGCGACTTTCTCGATGTTCGATTCATGGGCAATACGGCAGTACGGCAATACATTGCAAACCGCCGATCATGCAGCAAATGGAATCGGTCGTCATCTGCCGTCTTCGATGCAGGCAGGTTGCCAAATTCTACCTGCTCGGCCAATGCGAAAATTTTGTATTTACAAAGGAATTTCTGGCCGATGGCCTGTGCATCGTGGCCGGCGGCAGACACAGTGACGCCAGTCGTGCGATGCCGCCCGGGCCCATCTGCTTTACACTCCTGCAATTGTCCGAATCCGCCTGATTGCCATGCCAAAAAAACGTTTGCTCTGGAGTCTGTTGATCATCCTGCTGATCGCAGCCGGCATTGCCGCAGCCGTGTTGCGTCGGCCTGCCGCGTCCGGCGCCGGCAGCCCGGCAGCCGTTGTGTCGACTGCTGCGACAGGAATCGAATTGCTGCCGGGCGACCTGGTCCAGGTGCAGCCACGCGACCTGCGCCAGGTGCTGCCGTTGACGGGTGCCCTGCGCGCGGTCAATCAGGCGGCGGTCAAGGCGCGGGTTGCCGGCGAAGTCCGCCAGGTGCTGGTGCGCGAAGGTGAGGCGGTCCAGGCCGGCCAGGTGCTGGTCAAGATGGATGTAACCGAATACCGCGCCCGCGCCGCGCAGACGGAAGGCGCAATGCTGGCCGCGCGCGGCCAGCTCGCCATCGCCACCAAGGCGCGTGACAACAACAAGGCACTCCTGGGCAAAGGCTTCATCTCGCAGAATGCCTTCGACAATGCCGCCAGCCAATACGACATCGCGCAGGCCAATGTCGAGTCTGCCAGGGGCGCGCTGGATGTCAGCCGCAAGGGCGTGGCCGACACTACGGTGCGGGCGCCGATCGCCGGTCTGGTGAGCAACCGCAGCGTCCAGCCAGGCGAAAAAGTACCGGTCGATTTCCGCCTGCTCGACATCGTCGACCTGCGCAAGATGGAAATGGAAGCAGCGGTGCCGACCGGCGACATCCAGCGCGTGGCGCTGGGCCAGGAAGTGCAGCTGAAGATCGAAGGCGTGGCGCGGCCGGTGGCAGGCAAGGTGGCGCGCATCAATCCCTCCACGCAATCCGGCTCGCGTTCGATCATCGTCTATGTAGAGATCGACAACCCTCAGGGCATGCTGCGCGCCGGCATGTTCGGCGAAGCGCAGCTGACCCTGGTGCGCCATGATGCCGTGCTGACGGTGCCGGTTTCGGCAGTGCAGGCCGTCAATGGCCAGAGCGTGGTGTATGCGGTCGAGTCGGGCGTGCTGCGGCAGGTGCCGGTCACGCTCGGCATCACCGGCGACGATGGCCAGGGCGGCGCGGTCGAGATCGCGTCGGGCCTGCGCGCCGGCGCCCAGGTGCTGCGCAACAATCTCGGCAATCTGGTGCCGGGCACGGCGGTCAGTGTGGCGGGCGGTACCGTCGGCGGCGCGACAGGTGTGGCAGGCGCCGGGCCAGCCGCATCGGCGCAGCCTGCCGCAGCCACCGCCACTGCCACTGCAACGACAAATCCGAACGCTGCCCCGGCTTCGGCCGCGCGCTAGTCAAAGACGCACCAAAGGATTCATCAAAGGACATCCCATGTGGTTCACCCGCATCAGCATCGGCAACCCGGTCCTGGCAACCATGATGATGGTCGCCTTCGTCGTGCTCGGCCTGTTTTCCTATCAGCGCCTGCGGGTCGACCAGTTTCCGGACGTGACCTTCCCGGTGGTGGTGGTGCAGACCGACTATCCGGGCGCCTCCCCCGAGACGGTCGAATCGGATGTCTCGCGCAAGGTCGAGGAAGCGGTCAACACGATTTCCGGCATCAATGCCCTGACATCGCGCTCCTACGAGGGATCGTCGGTGGTGATCATCGAATTCGACCTGACGGTGGACCCGGCCCAGGCGGCCCAGGACGTGCGCGAGAAAGTCGCGATCATCAAGGCGGCATTCAGGAAAGAGGTCAAGGAACCGCGGGTGACGCGCTACGACCCGGCCGATCTGCCGATTTTTTCGATTTCGGTCGCCAATGAAGTCGGCGCCCGCCAGCGCTCGTTGCGGGAGCTGACGACGATTGCCGACCAGGTGGTCAAGAAGCGCCTGGAAAACGCCCGTGGCGTCGGCTCGGTGACGCTGGTGGGCGGCGTCAAGCGCGAGGTCGACATCTACGTGCGGCCCAACGAGATGGAAGCGCTCGGCATCGGCGTCGACGAAGTGTTGCGCGCGGTGCGCAACGAGAATCAGGAATTGCCGACCGGCGCGATTCGCTCCCAGGCCAATGAACAGGTCGTGCAGATCCGCGGCCGGGTCACCAATCCGGAAGATTTTGGCCGCCTCATCGTCGCCCGGCGCGGCGGCCAGCCAGTCACGCTTGGCCAGATCGCCAGCGTGGTCGACGGCCAGCAGGAACAGGAAACCCTGGCGCTCTACAACGGCCAGCGCACGCTCGCCTTGAACGTGCTGAAGGCGCAGGGGCAGAACACGATCGACGTTGCCGACGCGCTGACCATAGCGTTGAAAGATCTGCAGCCAACCATGAAGGCGCTGTATCCGGGCGTGAAGATCGAGGTCATCAAGGACAGTGCGCGCCAGATCCGCGTCGGCGTGCAGAACGTGCGGCGCACCCTGATCGAAGGCGCGGCGCTGACGGTCTTGATCGTGTTCCTGTTCCTGAACTCCTGGCGCTCCACCGTCATCACCGGCCTGACCCTGCCGGTGGCGCTGATCGGCACTTTCCTGTTCATGTACATCTTCAACTTCACCATCAACACCATCACGCTGATGGCGCTGTCGTTGTGCGTGGGCCTGTTGATCGACGACGCGATCGTGGTCCGGGAGAACATCGTGCGTCATGCCGGCATGCGGGTCGGCGGGCGATTCAAGTCCCATCGCGAAGCAGCGCTGGAAGGCACGGCCGAGATCGGCCTGGCGGTCCTGGCCACCACGTTCTCGATCGTGGCGGTGTTCCTGCCGGTGGGCTTCATGGGCGGCATCATCGGCCGCTTCTTCCACCAGTTCGGCGTGACCGTCACTGCTGCGGTGCTGATTTCGATGTTCGTCTCCTTCACGCTCGACCCGATGCTGTCGTCGATCTGGCCGGACCCTGACGTGCATGCCGGTGAACGGGCGGCGCGCAGCGGCTGGTACGGGCGCACGATCGGGCGCGTGTTGAACAAGTTCTCCGACGGCGTGGACCGGCTGTCGGCGGTGTATCAACGGCTGCTGAACTGGTCGCTGCTGCATCGAAAGGCGACGCTGGCACTGGCGGTCGTCACGTTTGCCGCTGGCCTGGCCCTGCCCGCCACCGGCCTGATCGGCAGCGAGTTCGTGCCGCAGGCGGACTATTCCGAAACCGGCGTGACGTTCTATACACCGGTCGGCTCCTCGCTCGAATTCACCGAATCGAAGGTGCGCCAGGTCGAGGCGGTGCTGCGTACTTTTCCCGAAGTGCGCGACATCTACAGCACCGTCAACACCGGCAACGCGGCCGGCAAGAATTACGCGACCGCCTTCATCCGGCTGGTGCCGCGCATCGAGCGCCGCCGCAGCACGGTACAGATGAGCATTCCACTGCGCACGCAATTGACGCGCATCGGCGGCATCACGGTCACGCACATCGGCACCCTCGACGGTGTCGGCGGCGACTCCAAGCAGATCCGCTTCTCGCTGCTCGGGCCGGACCTGGCGCAATTGGCGCGCCTGTCCGACCAGGTGCAGGCGAAGCTGCGCACCATCGGCGGCGTGGTCGACATCGATTCCAGCCTGAAAGCGCAAAAACCCACGATTTCGATCACGCCCCGGCGCGAGCTGGGTGCCGATCTTGGCATCGGCGTGCAGCAGCTGGGCGATGCGCTGCGACCATTGCTGGCCGGCGAGGCAGCCGGCAGCTGGCGCGGCCCGGATGACGAGAACTACGATGTGAACGTGCGCCTGGCGCCGTCGGACCGCAACAATGTCGCGGATCTGTCGCGCCTGATGCTGGCCAGCTCCCAGGTCAATGCCGACGGCTCGCCGAAAATGGTGCCGCTGCGCCAGGTGGCCGACATCAAGGCATCTTTCGGCGCGAACCAGATCAACCGGCGTGAGCTGAAAAGGGAGGTCGAGCTCTCTGCCAACGTGGTTGGCCGTTCTGCCGGTCAGGCCAGCGCCGACATCAAGAAAATGCTCGAATCGATCAACCTGCAGCCGGGCTACCGCTACCAGATCGGCGGCTCGACCAAGAGCATGAATGAATCGGCCGGCTATGCGCTGTCGGCCCTGCTGCTGGCGGTGATCTTCATCTACATGATCCTCGCTTCCCAGTTCGCCAGCTTTTTGCAACCGGTGGCGATCATGTCGGCCCTGCCGCTGACCTTGATCGGCGTGTTCCTGTCGCTGATGTTCTTCCGCTCGACGCTGAACATCTTTTCCATCATCGGCTTCATCATGCTGATGGGGCTGGTGACCAAGAACGCGATCCTGCTGGTCGACTTCACCAATCAGGTCAGGAAGACCGGTGTCGGCCGCCATGCCGCCTTGCTCGAAGCTGCCCATGTGCGGCTACGCCCGATCCTGATGACGACCCTGGCCATGGTGTTCGGCATGGTGCCGCTCGCCTTCGGCCTGGCGGAAGGCTCGGAGCAGCGCGCGCCGATGGGGCAGGCGGTCATCGGCGGCATCATCACCTCGTCGATCCTGACGCTGGTGGTGGTACCGGTGATCTATACCTACCTGGATGACTTCGGCGCCTGGATCGGGCGCAAGTGGCATCGCGGCCAAGTGCCGGAAAAACCGGATGCGCGGCGGCAGCCGGCTGCTTTCGACGCCTGAGACCACCAAACCAGCAGTTCGTCGCATTCCTGCCTTGGCGGCCCTGCGCTTTCGCTACGATGGCGTCAATTGTTGCAAGGCAGGCGATGCCGCTGCGGCGACACCGGCGCCGGATTGTCTGGGGTGACGCCCGAATGACGATAAAATGCCCGGCTTGCCGATACGCCTTTCCTTTTGCCTTGCCAATTTTGCCAGTGAGTTCCTGCACATGAACCTTGAAAAAGCCCGTTTCAACATGATCGAGCAGCAGATCCGTCCCTGGGACGTGCTCGATACCGATGTCCTGGATCTGCTGATGGTGGTCAAGCGCGAAGCCTTCGTGCCGGCGGCCTGTCGCAACATGGCGTTTGTCGATACCGAGATTCCGCTGTTCGGTGGCGAGTCGATGCTGCAGCCTAAGCTGGAAGCGCGCATCCTGCAGGAAGTCGCGGTCAAGAAGCATGAACAGGTGCTGGAAATCGGCGCCGGCTCGGGCTACATGGCAGCGCTCCTGGCCTACAAGGCGCGTCATGTGACGACCGTCGAGATCCTGCCGGAACTGGCCAACATCGCCCGCGCCAATCTGGCTTCCTATGGCGTGGACAATGTCGATGTGCAGCAGGGCGACGGCGTCGGCGGCTGGCCGGCTTCCGGCAGCACCGGTGGCGTCGGTACCGGCGCACGTGCTTCCGGCAATACGGCCGCACTCGACCAGGCCTATGACGTGATCGTGGTCTCGGGTTCGATGCCGCTGATGCCGCAGGCGCTGCTGCAGCAATTGAAGATCGGCGGGCGCCTGTTTGTCGTCACCGGCGCGGCGCCGGCCATGTCGGCCATGCTGGTGACCCGGATGTCGGACATCGGCTTCGAGGAGACCAAGCTGTTCGAAACCGTGATCCGGCCACTGCGCAACGTGCCAACGCCGTCGAATTTCGTGTTCTAGGAACAAGCCCATGGATCACTTGAGCGCACACGAGGTCGCCGCCCGCCTGCAGGATGCGGCCCGGCCGGCGCTGCTGTTGCTGGACGTGCGCGAACAATGGGAATACGACATTGCCCGCATCAAAGGCGCAACCCTGGTGCCGATGTCGGGCCTGGCAGCGCGCATCGACGAAATCGCCAGCCTGCAGGAAGACGCCGACGGCAATCCGCGGCAGCTGATCTGCCTCTGCCATCACGGCGCGCGCAGCATGCAGGTGGCCGCTTTTCTCGAACAGCACGGCTTCGAGCAGGTCGCCAATCTGACCGGCGGTATCCACGCCTGGTCGCTGCAGGTGGACCCGTCGGTACCGACTTACTGAATTTTCACCAGACCGAATGGACCCGCAATGCGCCCTGCTGTTCTTGCTTCGCTGATCACTGCCAGTCTTGCCTGCACCCCGGCTTTTGCAGCCGACCTGCTGCAGGTCTATGGACAGGCGCTGGCGAACGACCCGGTCTATTCCGGCGCCCGGGCCACCCGGGCAGCCGGCGAAGAGCGCCTGATCCAGGGCCGCGCCGGCCTGCTGCCATCGGTCGGCGCCAACGGCAGTTACACCCGCAATGCGCAGGACGCCTTCGGCCAGAGTCAGAATTACAACAACAACGCCTACACGGTACAGCTGACGCAGCCGCTGTTCCGGGTGGCGAACTGGGAAACCTATCAGCAGGGCAAGCTGTCGGTTGCTGCTGCCGAAGCGCAGTTCGCGCAGGTGCAACAGGACTTGATCGTGCGCGTCGGCCAGGCCTATTTCGATGTGCTGACGGCGCAGGATGCGCTGACTTTCCTCAAGGCGCAGGAAACGGCGATCACCGAACAGCTGGCCTCGGCCAAGCGCAACTTCGAAATCGGCACCGCGACGATCACCGACACCAACGAGGCGCAGGCCCGCTACGACCTGGCGATCGCCCAGCAGATCGCCGCGCAAAATGATCTCGAGGTCCGGCGCACCGCCCTGCAGCAGATCATCGGCCGTGCGCCCGGCGCCTTGTCGGTGCTGCGCACCGGCGTGACCCTGACGCCGCCCTCGCCGGCTGCCATCGAGCCATGGGTGCAGAGCGCCGAGCAACAGAATTTTTCGGTGATCGGCCAGCAGTTGGCGCTGGAAATCGCCAGCCGGGAAATCCGCCGCAGCCGCTCGGGACATTATCCGACCCTGGACCTGGTCGCCCAGCGCAGCCGCTCTTCCCAGACCGGCTCGGCGTTCGCGGGCGCCAATGGCGCCGGCACCAACAATGCGATCGGCGTCCAGTGGTCGATTCCGCTGTTCTCCGGTTTTGCGGTCGACAGCAAGGTGCGGGAAAACATCGCCCTGGAAGATCGCTCCCGCAACGAGCTGGAGAACGCCCGCCGCACGGCAGCGCAGGCAGCGCGCCAGGCGTATCTGGGCGTGAACAACGGCTTGGCGCAGGTGAATGCACTGCAGGCGGCGGAAGTATCGAGCCTGTCGGCGCTGGAATCGAACCGGTTGGGGTATCAGGTGGGCGTGCGGATCAACATCGATGTGCTGAACGCGCAGCAGCAGCTGTATTCGACCCGGCGCGATCTGGCGCGGGCGCGGTATGACACGTTGATGAATGGCTTGCGGTTGAAGGCGGCGGCTGGCACGTTGCAGGAAACGGATCTCGCGCAAGTCAACCGTCTGCTGACTGCCGAGGCGCCTGGCGAGCCGGTGACACTACCGGTCGTGGCGGCACCGGTGACGGTCACGCCGCCTGCTGCGGCAGGGATAGTGGCGCCGGCGACAACCGTACGCCCTGCGACCGGGACACCGGAACAAAAGAAAAAAAAGGGTTGAGACCGGACCTGCCAGCTGCGCCGACATTCCACCGGCACACGTCAACGCCGTAATGACGGCGCATGGCGCAGCATGTCCAGGCAGGCATCCACCAGCCGCTCCGCTTCCTTCTCCAGATCCAGCTTGCCGGGCATCACCAACCAGTTGTTGATCACTCCGGCGATCATGGCATGCACCATCCGGCTGGCAAGGGCCAGATCCAGATCCTCTGCCAGCTGCCCGCGCCGGATCGCGTTGCGCATCGTCCGCTCGAAGTTCGCCAGCGCCTTGCGCGCGCCTTCCTGCCGTCTGCTGCGCATCGGCTCGTTGGCGTCGACGAATTCGCATTTCAGAAAAATGATGTCGAACACAATCTTCGAGCGCGGATCGGTTGCCGTTTCCTTCAACATGAAAATCAGCGAGGTACGCATCCGGCCCATCGGATCTTCTGCCCGGTCATCGGCGCCGGCCTCGACCATCTCTTCCATCGGCAGCCGCACCCGCTGCGCCATCGCATCGAACAGATCGCCCTTGTTCTTGAAATGCCAGTAGATCGCGCCACGCGTGACGTCGGCCACCCGCGCGACTTCCTCCAGCGAGGTGCCGGAGACGCCGTGTGCATGAAACACCTCCTGCGCCGCATCGAGGATACGATTGCGGGTTTCCTGCGCTTCGATCTTGGTGGAACGGGCCATGCGCTTGTCCTCTGCATACATACAATCACGGATGTATATATAATATCAGCGAGGCAGGCGTTGGTCTGCAATCCTTATTCCATCGCGCGAGACCACCATGAGCATCGGCCTGCAATCATTGCGCAGCACCACGCAGTCGCCGGATTTCCGTGCGGACCATTCGACCCCCGCGATCCTGACGCCGGCGCTGCTGGCCGCGATGTTGTCGCTTGCGCTTGCGGCTTGCGGCAACAAGCAGGAGGCTGCGAAAGCCGCGCCACCGCCTGCGGAAGTCGCAGTCGTCACCATTGCGCCGTCGCGCCTGGCGCTGACCACCGAACTGCCCGGCCGGCTCGAATCGAGCCGGGTGGCGCAGGTGCGGGCGCGGGTACCCGGCATCGTCCTGAAACGCACCTTCGCGGAGGGCAGCAACGTGCGCGCCGGCGACATCCTGTTCCGCATCGATTCGGCGCCGTTGCAGGCGACGTTTGCCAGCACCCAGGCGAGCGTCGCCAAGGCGGAAGCGAACCTTGCGCAGGCGATCCTGAAAGTGCAGCGCTACCGCCCGCTGGTGCAGACCAGTGCCATCAGCAAGCAGGAATTCGACGATGCCCTGACTGCGGAAAAACAGGCCACCGCCGATCTGGCAACGGCGAAATCCACCCGTCAGAGCGCCAGTCTGAATCTGGGTTACGCCACCGTCACCGCGCCGATCACCGGGCGCATCGGCCGCGCGCTGGTCACCGAAGGCGCGCTGGTCGGCCAGGGTGAAGCCACGCCGCTGGCCGTGGTCCAGCAGGTCGATCCGATCTATGTGAACCTGACGCAATCGAGCACCGATGTCCTGCGGCTGCGCCGGGCAATGGCAGAAGGCAAGCTGCAATCGGCCGGTCAGAATGCCGCCAGGGTGACGCTGGTGACTGCCGATGGCCAGGATTATCCGCAGGCTGGAAAACTGCTGTTTTCGGACCTGACGGTCGATGAAAGCTCGGGCGCGATTTCGTTGCGGGCCGAGTTTCCCAATCCGGGTCGCATGCTGCTGCCGGGCATGTACGTGCGGGCGCGGCTGGAACAGGCAGTGGCCGACGCCGCCATCACGGTGCCGCAACAGGCGGTGCAGCGCACCACCGATGGCGCCACCGTCCTGGTGGTCGGGCCGGACGGCAAGGTCGCTACCCGGTCGATCAAGTCCGAAGCATCACAGGGCAACCTGGCCATCGTCAGCAGCGGCCTGAAGACGGGCGAACAGGTGATCGTGGAAGGCCTGCAGAAAGCCAAGCCGGGTGCCACCGTCAAGACGGTTGCCTGGACCGGCATGCCGGCCGCCGGCACGACAGCATCGACTCAAGCAACGCCCGCCCCCGCCCCGGCGCAGGCCGCCGCCGGCCGCCCATCCAGCAACCGATAATCAGGAGGTCGCATGGCGCAGTTCTTCATCGATCGTCCGATCTTTGCCTGGGTGATCGCCTTGTTCATCCTGCTTGGCGGCGCGCTGTCGGTCACCAGACTGCCGGTGGCGCAGTATCCGACCATCGCACCGCCGTCGATCGTCGTCACGGCAAACTATCCTGGTGCCTCCGCCAAGATCCTCGATGAAAGCGTCACCAGCCTGATCGAGCAGGAAATCAATGGCGCCGAGGGCCTGCAGTATGTCGAGTCGCAAAGCGAAGCCAACGGCCAGGCCACGATCACGGTCACCTTCATCCCCGGCACCAATCCCGACCTGGCCGCCGTGGATGTGCAGAACCGCCTGAAACGCGTTGAGGCCCGCCTGCCGCAGGCCGTCACGCAACAGGGCGTGCAAGTGACGAAGGCGCGCAGCAACATCCTGCTGTTCGCCGCCCTGTCCTCGTCGGACGGCCGGCTCGACCCGATCGCGCTCGGCGATTACCTGTCGCGCAATGTCTTGAATGAAATCAAGCGCGTGCCGGGCGTGGGTCAGGCGCAGTTGTTCGGCACCGAGCGGGCAATGCGAATCTGGATCGATCCCGACAAGCTGGTCGGCTTGAAAATTACTCCGGCCGACATCACCACCGCCGTGCGTAGCCAGAATGCACAGGTCGCCTCCGGCACCCTGGGCGACTTGCCGAACCCGAGCAGCCAGCAGACCGCAGCGCCGATCGTCGTGACCGGCCAGCTCTCCACGCCCGAAGACTTCGGTGCGATCGTGCTGCGAGCCAATCCGGACGGCTCCACCGTGCGCCTGCGGGATGT
>JAYTLK010000177.1:0-2023 GCA_043729515.1 Herminiimonas sp. | reverse complement strand
CAATGGCTGAGTTCAGGTCGTCCGGCACGACGCCGAAATCTTCGAACCGGGACTTCGTTCCACCGGCGAACACAAACACGCACTTCCCGATCGGGTGCGTGATCTGCCCCTCTTGAAACGTCCCGTCCTGCATCGGCCCCAGCAGATACTGCAGCCACTCCAGATTCCGGGAATCGAACTCATCCCAGAAGACCACCGGCAGCTTCCCACGCAGCACAGCATCGCGAATCTGGTGGAACAAGCCATGCAGTTCGGTCGCATCTTTGAATTGCGCCAGATTGAACTCCAGCGGGGGAGTATCATCGGTAAACACCGCCTTCGCGAGCTGCTTCACACCGAACGATTTTCCCGAACCCGGTGGTCCGAAAGCGGCAATCGACAGCGGCTTGTCGGCCTTGGGATCACTCTGATAGCTCTTGAGCAACCGATGCAATGTCCGCAGGCTCTCGATCTCGGTGCGTTCCACGGAGAAGAGCTTTCCGAACTGCAGATAGGGCGTCTGTTGCAGCTGCTTCCGACCATGCAGGGCGACTCGCCGGGCGAGACCGAACAACGGGATCGCCGACCCGCCGGACGTACTCGATGGGGATCGACCGGCAATGATCGTCCAGGGATCCGTGCGTTTGAGGCTCTCGGGAACGTTGACCGAGCCATACGCCCACTCGTGCTTCGCAGCCTGCATCTCCGTGGTCAACGAGGCGAACGGAAATCCCGGTGTCCCCGTCGCCGGGGGGGGGCGCGACCGGACCATGCCCATCGACGAGCAACCGTCGCATGGCACACAATCCTGTGCGTACGCCCCGTTCGATCACACTCAACTGTGGTTCCCTTGGCACAGCGGGCGGCGACAGCAACTGCGAAACAATCGCCGCTGTCAATCCGGATTGAAACCCGACCAAACCGCCATCAAGGCTGTCGTCGAAATCACCTTCCAGTCGAGAGGGATCAAACACGAGGCGATAGGTCGGCGGGGTATCGGGCGGGAACTCGACAATCATCGCCCCATCGGTGTTGAGGCTTACCACCACAAACCGCAACGCCCGCAGCCCGTTCAAATGCGGGTTGACCCGGAACTCGTCGACGAGATCGAGCGCCGCTCGTTCCCAGGAGAGATTTCGCGAGACGAGCAGCGGTTCGGTTCGCAGATCGTTGATCGAGACGACTGCGATACTGCGGTTGCACAGTTCGGCACTCGGTCGGACCGCTGTCGGAACATTGTCTTGTGTCTGTCCCGACACAATTGTGTGCCACAAATCCCCAGAAGCCACCGGCCCCGAGAGCTTGATCACCAGCCACTCGGGCAATGGACGAGTCGCATCGACCAGGAAGCGGGGCCAGGCGGTTTGAGCTGGCCAGCGCCGAAACAACAACCCGGCATCGTCCAGCACCACAATCCGATGATTCGCTTTCAGCGCCGTTGCGTTGATGGCCATCAGGTCCAGATCATCCTGACCCGCCCCGAATCCGAGCGGCTCGGCGATCCGCCAGACCTTCATTTTGCCTTTGGGGTCTTTGTCATCTCCCTTGACGAACTTCTGGTAGGGGCGCATCACGCAGAACCCCTTGGCCGATGTGACCATGATTCTGTCGATATCGAAACCGCACGCCACGGAAAACCGGCCCGGCGGAGAGCCCCCTAGCGAACGCAGCAACGCTTCAAGCAGCGCCGCCCCCCCCGGCGTCTCCTCAGACAATGTCCCCAGCCGAATCTGCGACCCCGGGCGACGTAACTGACCTTCGTAGATGTACCGATCCTCGACAAAGTCGCCAGTTACCAGCACAGACTGCCCGTCCTCAGACATAATGCCTCTCCTGAGTGGAATTGAACCCGATACCAACTCTCCAACGGATTCTCGCACATCAATGATCGTCGATGCCAGTCAGTGAGAGACAAAAAGGGGCCGAAGGTCGCGGAGCGGGATGACTGTTTCACTACATCACTTCGAGACCGGAACCAAGCGGCGCGCCGGCGAAGAGGTGAAGCTGCTGGAATCGAAACCCAACGGATCATCAAGGGCCATCT
>JAYTLK010000176.1:0-23839 GCA_043729515.1 Herminiimonas sp. | reverse complement strand
TTGAGTTCTGCGAGAAATACGCGACAGCCGGCGCCGTATTTGATTTCGACGGCAGCGCATTGGTGGTCGGACCCGGGGTCCAGGCCAAAAAAGATGCGCACGCGGCGCATCTGGTCGCCAGGATCCAGGCCCTCACTGCGGAGTTGGACCGGGTCCTGCGCTCGAGCTAGAGAGTGGGATGCAGCGATCTGCATCCCACACCACCTCTATATAGTGCTAGCGCGGCAACAGCGACGAACCCATCAGGAACTCGTCGACCGCGCGTGCGGCTTGCCGGCCTTCACGAATTGCCCACACCACCAGCGACTGGCCGCGCCGCATGTCGCCGGCCACGAACACCTTGTCGACCGACGTCCGATAACTCTCGTTGCCGTCGGTCGTGGCACGGGCGTTACCGCGCGCGTCCTTGTCGACGCCGAAGGCATCGAGCACCTGCGCCACCGGCGAGACAAACCCCATGGCCAGCAATACCAGGTCGGCCTTCATTTCGAATTCGGAGTCCGGCACTTCCTGCATCTTGCCATCCTTCCATTCGACCCGAGCGGCGATCAGCTTTTCGACCTTGCCGCCCTTGCCCTCCAGCCGCTTGGTCGCCACTGCCCAATCGCGCTCACAACCTTCTTCATGCGAGGACGAAGTGCGCAGCTTGGTCGGCCAGTAGGGCCAGACCAGCGACTTGTTCTCTTCGTCAGGCGGCTGCGGCATCAGTTCGAACTGGGCCACCGAGGCAGCGCCGTGGCGGTTCGAGGTACCGACGCAATCCGAGCCGGTATCGCCACCGCCGATCACGATCACATGCTTGGCCGAAGCCATGATCTGGTCCTTGACCTTGTCGCCGGCATCGACCTTGTTTTGCAACGGCAAAAAATCCATCGCAAAATGCACGCCCTTCAATTCCCGCCCCGGCACCGGCAGGTCACGCGGTACTTCGGCGCCACCGGCCAGGACCACGGCATCGAAGTCGGTCGACAGTTGTTCCGGCGAGATCGTTTCCTTGGCCCAATTGTTGACGTTCTTCGGAAAATCCTTGCCGACCATGACGCCGGTGCGAAAGACCACGCCTTCGGCTTCCATCTGGTCGATACGGCGGTCGATGTGCGACTTTTCCATCTTGAAGTCGGGAATGCCGTAACGCAGCAGGCCGCCGATGCGGTCGCTTTTTTCGAACACGGTCACGTCATGCCCGGCACGGGCCAGTTGCTGGGCAACTGCCATGCCGGCCGGGCCGGAGCCGACCACGGCGACTTTCCTGCCGCTCTTGACGGCTGCCGGCTGCGGCACCACCCAGCCGTTTTCCCAGCCCTTGTCGATGATGAAATGCTCGACCGACTTGATGCCGACGGCGTCGCTGTTGATGCCGAGCGTGCAGGCCGATTCGCACGGCGCCGGGCAGATGCGGCCGGTGAATTCGGGGAAGTTGTTGGTCGAGTGCAGGTTGTCCAGCGCCTGCTTGTAGTCGGCGTTGTAGACCAGGTCGTTCCAATCCGGAATGATGTTGTTGACCGGGCAGGCGGAATTGCAGAACGGGATGCCGCAATCCATGCAGCGCGCGGTCTGCACCTTCGCCTCGCCATCGCTCAAGTGGACCATGAATTCCCGATAATGCTTGGTGCGCGATTGCGGCGCCTCGCTCGCCTCTTTCAGCCGCTGGAATTCCATGAAGCCGGTGATTTTACCCATGTTCTGCTCTCGTGATTGATTGAACTGCCGGACTGCTGCCTGCTGTCGCTGCCTAGATCGCCACGGTTTCCTTGACCGACACCGGTGCATGCAGTTCCGTCAGCGCCCGCTTGTATTCGGTCGGGAACACCTTGACGAACTTGCTGCGGGCGGTTGCCCAGTCGTCCAGCAGGAAGCGCGCCCTCGTGCTGCCGGTGTGCTTGAAGTGCCGCTCGATCAGGCCCTTGAGGATCGCCTCGTCGCTCTGGCTGGTGCCGCCACGGGTCAGGCTGTGCCAGTGCGCCCTGTTGCCTGCGCCTTCATGCTCGGTGGCGTTGCCGACGCGATCGAGCGCCACCATCGCCATGTTGCACTTGCCGGCAAAATCATTGTCCGGGTCGTACACATAGGCGATGCCGCCCGACATGCCGGCCGCAAAATTGCGTCCGGTCTCGCCCAGCACGACGACCGTGCCACCGGTCATGTACTCGCAGCCATGGTCGCCCGTGCCTTCGACGACCGCCACCGCGCCCGAATTGCGCACCGCGAAACGTTCGCCGCCGACGCCGTTGAAGAAGGCTTCGCCGGCGATCGCGCCATACAGCACCGTGTTGCCGACGATGATGTTGTCGACCGCCCGGCCGCGGAATTCGGTATTCGGCCGCACGATGATGCGTCCACCGGACAGACCCTTGCCGACGTAGTCATTGCCTTCGCCGACCAGGTCCAGCGTGATGCCCTGTGCCAGGAATGCGCCGGCCGACTGGCCGGCGGTTCCCTGCAGCTGGATGTGGATGGTGTCGTCCGGCAGGCCGGCGTGACCGTAGCGGCGCGCCACTTCGCCTGACAGCATGGTGCCGACCGTGCGGTTGACGTTCTTGACAGGCGAGATGAACGAGACCCGTTCGCCGCGCTCGAGGGCTGCCTGCGCCTGGGCGATCAGCTTGTGGTCGAGCGCCTTTTCCAGCGCGTGATCCTGGGTCTCGACCTGGTAGCGCGGCTCCTCTGCCGGCATGTCCGGCTGATGGAAGATGCGGCCGAAATCCAGGCCCTTGGCTTTCCAGTGGGTGATCGCCTTCGATTTGTCGAGCAGATCGACCCGGCCGATCAGTTCATCGAAGGTGCGGATGCCGAGTTGCGCCATGATCTGGCGCGCTTCTTCGGCCACGAAGAAGAAGAAATTCACCACGTGTTCCGGCTTGCCGGCAAATTTTGCCCGCAGCACCGGGTCCTGCGTGGCCACGCCGACCGGGCACGTGTTCAGGTGGCACTTGCGCATCATGATGCAGCCTTCGGCTACCAGCGGCGCGGTCGCGAATCCGACTTCATCGGCGCCCAGAAGCGCAGCGATCACGACGTCGCGACCGGTCTTGATCTGGCCGTCGGCCTGCACGCGGATGCGGCTGCGCAGACGGTTCAATACCAGCGTCTGCTGGGTTTCCGACAGGCCCAGTTCCCAGGGTGTTCCGGCATGCTTGACCGACGACAGCGGCGAAGCACCGGTGCCACCATCGTGGCCGGCAATGACCACATGATCCGACTTGGCTTTCGCCACACCGGCGGCAATCGTGCCGACGCCCACTTCGGATACCAGCTTGACCGAGATCGAGGCCTGCGGATTCGCATTTTTCAAGTCGTGAATCAGCTGCGCCAGATCCTCGATCGAATAGATGTCGTGATGCGGCGGCGGCGAGATCAGGCCCACGCCCGGCACCGAGAAGCGCAGCCTGGCGATGTATTCCGAAACCTTGTGGCCTGGCAGCTGTCCGCCTTCGCCGGGTTTCGCGCCCTGCGCCATCTTGATCTGGATCTGATCGGCCGAGACCAGGTAATCGGCCGTCACGCCGAATCGGCCAGAGGCCACCTGCTTGATCTTCGAACGCAGCGAGTCACCGGCCTGCAGCGGAATGTCGACCACCACGTTTTCAGCGCCGATGACCGACGCCATGGTGTCGCCCTGCTTGATCGGGATGCCCTTCAATTCATTGCGATAGCGGTTCTCGTCCTCGCCGCCCTCGCCCGTGTTCGATTTGCCGCCGATGCGGTTCATGGCGATCGCCAGCGTGGCATGCGCCTCGGTCGAGATCGAGCCGAGCGACATGGCGCCGGTGGCAAAGCGCTTGACGATTTCCTTGGCCGGTTCGACCTCATCCAATGCGATCGCAGTGCGCGGATCGAACTTGAATTCGAACAGGCCGCGCAATGTCATGTGACGGCGCGACTGGTCGTTGATGATCTGCGCATATTCCTTGTAGGTGTTGAAGTTATTGCCGCGCACGGAATGCTGCAGCTTGGCGATCGCGTCCGGCGTCCACATGTGGTCTTCGCCGCGTACCCGGTAGGCATACTCGCCACCGGCGTCGAGTGCATTGGCCAGCACCGGATCATTGCCGAAGGCGGCCGAATGCAGGCGTAGTGCCTCTTCGGCGACTTCGAACACGCCGATGCCTTCCACGTTCGATGCGGTGCCCTTGAAATACTTGTCGACCAGCGCGCGGTTCAGACCGATCGCCTCGAAGATCTGCGCGCCGCAATACGACATGTAGGTCGAGATGCCCATCTTCGACATCACCTTCATCAGGCCCTTGCCGACCGCTTTCTGGAAGTTGGAAATGGCTTTCGCGGGCGACAGTTCGCCCGGCAGGCCGTGGGCCAGTTCGGCCAGGGTATCCATGGCCAGGTATGGATGGATCGCTTCGGCGCCGTAGCCCGCCAGCAGGGCAAAATGATGCGTCTCGCGGGCTGAGCCGGTCTCGACCACGATGCCGGTCGAAGTGCGAAGGCCCTTGCTGACCAGGTGCAGGTGGATCGCGGAGGTGGCCAGCAGCGCGGGAATCGCGACCTGCTCGGCATCCATCTTGCGATCCGAAATGATCAGGATGTTGTGGCCCGAGCGCACCGCATCGACTGCCTTGGCGCAGAGCGATGCCAGGCGCGCCTCGATGCCTTCCTTGCCCCAGGCGACCGGATAGCAGATGTTCAATTCATGCGACTTGAACTTGCCGCCGGTATGAGCGCTGATGTTGCGCAGCTTGGCGATGTCGGCGTAATCCAGGACCGGTTGCGAGACTTCGAGCCGCATCGGCGGATTGATGTTGTTGGTGTCGAGCAGATTCGGCTTCGGGCCGATGAATGACACCAGCGACATCACCATCGCTTCGCGGATCGGATCGATCGGCGGGTTGGTGACTTGCGCGAAGAGCTGCTTGAAGTAGTTATAAAGCGTCTTGTCCTTGTTGGACATGACCGCCAGCGGCGAATCGTTGCCCATCGAACCGGTCGCTTCTTCGGCGTTTGCCGCCATGGGCGACATCAGGAACTTCAGGTCCTCCTGGGTGTAGCCGAACACCTGCTGACGGTCCAGCAGGGGAATCATCGAGGAAGGCTCGACCGGCTCGGCAGCGAGCGTGCCGAGCTTGATGCGCACCGAGGCTATCCACTGCTTGTAGGGCTTGGCGTTGGCGTAGGTGTCCTTCAATTCCTTGTCGCCGATGATGCGGCCGGCGTCCAGGTCGATCAAGAACATCTTGCCCGGCTGCAGGCGCCATTTCTGAATGATCTTCGACTCCGGAATCGGCAGGACGCCGGCCTCGGAGGCCATGATGACCAGGTCGTCGTCGGTGACCACATAGCGCGCCGGGCGCAGGCCGTTGCGGTCCAGTGTTCCGCCGATGTGGCGGCCGTCCGTAAACGCCATGGCGGCCGGGCCGTCCCACGGCTCCATCATCGCGGCGTGGTATTCATAGAAGGCGCGGCGGTTGTCATCCATCAGCGCGTGGTTTTCCCAGGCTTCGGGAATCATCATCATCATGGCCTGGGCGATCGGATAGCCGGCCATCAGCAACAGCTCCAGGCAATTGTCGAAGCAGGCGGTGTCTGACTGGCCTTCATAGATCAACGGGAACAGCTTTTTCAGGTCGTCGCCAAGGACGGCCGACTTCATCACGCCTTCGCGGGCGCGCATCCAGTTGAAGTTACCCTTGACGGTATTGATCTCGCCGTTGTGGGCCAGCAAGCGGTACGGATGGGCCAGCGGCCATTCCGGAAAGGTGTTGGTCGAAAAGCGCTGATGCACCAGCGCCAGCGCGGAGATGCAGCGCGGATCCTGCAGGTCCTTGTAATAGACGCCGACCTGGTCCGCCAGCAGCAGGCCCTTGTAGACCACGGTGCGGGCCGACATCGACGGCACGAAGAATTCCTTGCCATGCAACAAGTTCAGCGCCTGAATCGCATGCCCCGACGACTTGCGGATGACATACAGTTTGCGTTCGAGGGCATCGGTGACCATGATGTCCTGGCCACGGCCGACGAAAATCTGGCGGATCACCGGCTCCTTGGCGCGCACGGTAGGCGACATCGGCATGTCGAGATCGACCGGCACATCGCGCCAGCCCAGCACCACCTGCCCTTCGGCCAGTACGGCCCGCTCAATCTCCTGCTCGCAAGCGATGCGCGACGCGTTTTCCTTCGGCAGGAACACCATGCCCACGCCATATTCCCCCGGCGGCGGCAAGTTCACGCCATGCGACGCCATTTCCTCTCGGTAATACTGATCCGGCAACTGCAGCAGGATGCCGGCACCATCGCCCATCAGCTTGTCGGCCCCGACCGCGCCCCGGTGATCCAGATTTTTCAGGATCAGCAGGCCCTGCTCGACGATCGAATGACTCTTCTTGCCCTTGATGTGGGCGATGAAACCGACGCCACAGGCATCATGTTCATTGGCGGGATCGTACAAACCTTGGGCGTGCATGCTGCTCTCCTGATGCGAATGGCCGGCTGAAGACTATAGTGCACCGCGAAATGGAGAGCAATCTAAACAATTGGGGTCAGAGTCGAATTAATTAAAAACTGTTTCTTGTAATTGATAATTGGGGACAGAGTCAATCCCGGCGTGATTTCGGGCTCTGTGCCATGCTTCTTCATATCGCTGAAGCCACTCGCTTGAAGGGTCTGCCAGCCTTTTTCGGCGCGACCTGCTGCCCGGCCTTCTTGGCCAGCGTTTCCTTGAACTGTGCGGATCCCACCGCCCACCCCTTGAGCGTGGCTTCGGTCAACGAAGTCATCTCGCTTTCAGACAATGCCTCGTCGATCAACCGCCGATAGGCTGCCTCTCGGGCGAACGGCGTATTACCCAGCGCCCAGAACAGCGGATGCTCGGTGATCAGGCTGTCTGTCGCCAGGCCGGCATGATGCCGATAGCTCGACCAGCCATAGTCCGCTGGCGCCGCCACGATGCCGGCCCGTACCGGATTGAGTTCGATGTAGCGGGAGCACAGCAGCAGATAACGCTCCGAATCGATCACCGCAGTCCGATACCGCCCCTGCCACAAAGTGCCGCTGCGGCCATGCTTGAGATTGAAATACGGCACGTAATGTCGGCCAACCCACTGCATCATGCGCGCGAGGCCATTTGCTTCCGCAGGCGTGACAAGCAGATGAAAATGATTCGACATCAACACATAGGCGTGAATCGCCACAGTGAATTGCCGCGCGCCCTCCTTGACATGGCGTAGGAATCGCTGGCGGTCGTCGTCATCCAGGAAAACCGGCTGCCGGCCGGCGCCACGCTGGATAAGGTGATGGGGTTGACCGGGGACGATCAGGCGGGGCAAGCGGGCCATGGCGCATTGGAAGGATGCTCGGGCCCGTATTGTAAGCAGGAAGGCGCCGGTAATTCGACTCTGACCCCGATTATTAGTATTGCAACCAGGGAAAATGCGACTCTGACCCCAATTTACAGCAGTGCCTTGCCCCAAGTGGGGTCGACCTGGCGGCGGCGTTCGATTGCCTGTACCACGAGCAGTCGCGTTTCATCGAGGGGCACGACTTCGGCGGGTTCGATGCGGGCTTCGGGCAGGCCGGTATTCCAGTCGCTGTAGATCATGCCGACCGGGCGGCGGTTGACCGTCAGTGGCAAGACCATGAAGGAGTGGGTGGTCGGCAGGGCCTCTTTCCACCAGCGCGGCAGCTTGCTCAGGAAATTCTGGTCTCTGGCACGTTCGATGAAAATCATCTTGTCGTTTGCCAGCGCCGCGTGGAAGACGTCCGGTTGATAGCTGTCGTCGAATACCAGTCGGGCCGCCAGGGCGGCTGGAACGTCGCCCAGGAACAGGCGTGGCACGTAGCATCCCTCGTCGGGGTTGCGCAGGAAAACAATGGTGCGGCTGAATCCCAATCCTTGATGGATGGTTTCGAGCGCCATGGACAGCAATTGCGCCGTGGTAGCCGAGCCTGCCGCGCCACGCATGTCAGACACGCCGCGAGCGAGTAGCAGAGCAGCATCGGCAGGCTTTCCCGGCACTGCCGCCGGCCGTGCCACCACATTCATCGTCGTATCGGCGCCAGCGGTTGCCGGTGCGGCGAGTCCGCCGGCAGAATCTGTCTGTGAGGGCGTTGCCACCACGATGCCGGCTGCATCGAGCAGCATCGGATCGGCTGCCGCGCTGCTGCGGGCGGCCGCGATGGCGCCGGTCAGTTGCGCCGGCTCCAGGCCGAGCATGGCGGCATAGTCGGCGCCCAATGTCGCCAGCACGGCGGCGACATCGGTGGCCGCGCTGGCCGACCCCGGTGTGCCGGGTGTCTGCATCGCTCCGGTGTCATCCACGTCGCGATCCGCACTCCCATCGGCTGGACCGGTGCCGATCGCATGCGTTCCGGAAGCGGCAATCACCTGCGCGCACCGGGTCGACAAGGTCGCCACCGCCGCCAGCCAGCCGGCATGGTCGAGCGGCTCGTCGGATGCTTGCGGCAACACATCCTGCAAGGTGTCGACCAGTGGCGCCGGCAAGCCCCAGCGCTGCGCGACCAGCCGGCCGACCGCATCCAGTCCCAGTCCGAGCACGCCATGCGCCGCCTGTGCCTCGGTCTCGCCCTGCGCCATCTTCTGCTGCAACGCCTGCCACGACTCGGCAAGATAAAACGTCACCATCATGCGGCCCAGGCCGTGCAGCATCGCGCACACCACCGCTTCCTCGGTATCGAGCACGGTCGATGCACTGGCAACCTCCCGGGCCACATGCGCGGCCATCAGTGCCTGCTGCATCTCGGCGCGCGCGGTTCCCGACTGGGAGGCTGCCTCGGCCAGGCCATCGATCAGCTTCAGGCCCAGCGCCAGGTGGCCGATCGAATCGGTGCCGAGCACGATGACGGCTTTCGACACGGTGTTGATGTTCTGACCAAACACGGAATACATGGCGCTGTTGGCAAGGCGCAGCACGCGCTGCGTCAGCGCCGGATCCTGCAGCACGGTGCGGGTCATGTTGAATTCCCGGTTGTCCTCACCGCGCATGGCACCAACGATGGCGCCGATCACGCGGGAGAATCCGGGCAGGTCACCACGCTGACGTACCCGGCTCCAGAGCAAGTCGAGAGTCGTCTCCGGATTAGCGCCGGGAACCGAAATGCGGTTCACGCGAGGCCCGCTTCGACGGGTACGCGCGCCATGCGCAGGGCATCAAGCGCGGCTTCCGGCAGCAACGGGTAGCCGGTGAGGTAGCCCTGGATCAGGCCGCAACCCTGGTTCGCGAGATAAGCCAGTTGCGCCTCGTTCTCGACGCCTTCGGCCACGGTTGCCAGCTGCAGGTGATCGGCCAGGCTGAGCACCACATTGCAGATCGCCGCATCCTTGACCGACTCCGGCAGATCCTTGATGAAGGCACGGTCGATCTTCAGCACCGCAATCGGAAAACGCTTCAGGTAAGCCAGCGACGAATAACCGGTACCAAAATCGTCGATGGCGATCCGCACCTCGCGCGCCGTGATTGCCTGCAGCAGCGCTTCGGCATGCTCCGGATCCGACATCAGGATGCCTTCCGTTATTTCCAGCAGCAGTTGGTCGCCACGCAGGCCGGAGACGGCCAGCGCCTCGTCCATCAGTTGCAGGAAGCGTTCGTTGCGGAACTGGCGTGGGCTGACATTGACGGAAATGTAGAGCGACCGACCGGCGGCCTGCTCGAACTGCCGGTTCTGCATGCAGGCCGCCTTCATGACCCAGGCGCCGAGCAGGTTGATCAGGCCGTTGTTCTCGGCCATGGGAATGAACTGCATCGGCGGGACCATGCCCAGCACCGGATGGCGCCAGCGCATCAAGGCCTCGAAGCCCATGATGCGGCGGCTGCGGGCGTCCACGATCGGCTGGTAGTGCAACAGGAATTCGCCATTGCGCACCGCGTCGAACATCGCCGCTTCCATCGAGACATCGTGCTCGGGCTGCGTGAAGGTCAAGGCGCTGTAGACCACGCAACGGGACTTGCCGGTTTCCTTGGCGCGATGCATGGCGGTGTCGGCATGCGCCAGCAGCTTGACGGCATCGTCGCCATGCGCCGGATACGTGGCGCCGCCGATGGAAGCGCTGACATACAGGGTGTGCGGCGCGATTTCGAACGGCAGCTGGATGGCCGAGATCAGCCGCCGGGCGACAATTTGCAGTTCCTCTTCTTCGACCGCGCCAGGCAGGATGGCGACGAATTCATCGCCGCCGGCACGCGCCAGGGTATCGACATCGCGCAGGCCGTCCCGCAGGCGCTGGGCGGCGATCTGCAGCAACTGGTCGCCGGTGTCATGGCCGAGGGCGTCGTTGATTTTCTTGAAACCGTCGAGGTCCAGCACCAGGACGGCAAAACCGGTACCGGTGCGGCGTGCCTGGGCCAGCGCCATGCGCAGCCGGTCGGCCAGCAGCGACCGATTCGGCAGCCCGGTCAGGGCATCATGGGTGCTGAGATGCTGGAGGCGTTCTTCGGCGGCTTGCTCGCCACTGACATCGCGTACCACCGCCAGCAATTCGATCGCACGGCGCTCATTGATGTAGGAGGCCAGCGTGATCTCGACCCACAGCGCCGTCGCGTGGGTGTACAAGCGCACCCGGAGGCGGCTTGTTTCGCGTGATTCGCGGGTCTGCGTCAGCGCCACCTCCACTGCCAGCCGGTCTTCCAGCGCGGTCTGCTCGGCCAGCGGCAGGCCCAGCAGCGACTGCGACGGCCGGATCAGGTCGAGCGCCCGCTGGCTCGCGTACAGGATCATGCCGCGCTCGTCGAGTCGGAACACGGCGTCGCCCGCCGCTTCCATCAGGCTGTCGAGCTGGGAGCTGGCCGCCTCGCTGGCAGCATCGTCGCTACGTCGGGAAAACATCATCGCAGCCAGTCATGTCCAGAAGGCCGACAACGGCCGGTACAGGCGGCGAATGCCGAGGATGACGCAATGACTGCGCAGAACTTGCGTGAATTGCAAATTGCAAATTGCAGCGCCGAGGAATGTCACGTCACTTGAGCTGAAATCTTAATCCAAGGAAAGAAAAAACTGTGAATTAATTGCCCCAAAGAATATTTCTGCAACAGGCAAACTGTAAAAAAGCCCGTTTCTCTTTCGAAGAACGGGCGCGAATCAACAAAAAAGCCGTTTGGTCGGATTTAAAACGGGATGTCGTCATCCATGTCGTTGAAGTTTGGCGCAGGCCGTGCCGGCTGACGCGCCGCACCGCCGCCTGCATCGCCACCGCCGCCGCTGCGTCCACCACCGGCACCACCGCCACCGCCACCGCCCGAAGACTGCCGCGCTGCCGGCGCACCGGCCGCGTACTCATCATCCATCGGCGCGCCGCCGCCCATTCCCTGGCGGCTGCCCAGCATCTGCATCGTGTCGGCAATGATCTCGGTCGTATAGCGCTCGATGTTTTCCTTGTCGGTCCACTTTCGGGTCTGCAGTTCGCCTTCGATATAGACCGACGCACCCTTCTTCAGGTATTGGCTGGCGATCTCGGCCAGCTTGCGATAGAAGGTGATGCGGTGCCATTCGGTCTGCTCTTTCTTTTCCCCGCTGGTCTTGTCCTTCCAGTTCTTGGTGGTGGCCACCGCGATATTGGTCACCGCCTCGCCATTGGCCATGTAACGGGTTTCCGGATCGCGGCCGAGATTGCCGACGATGATGACTTTATTGACCGATGCCATGACTTTATTCTCCAGGTTGATGTAGCTGAACCGCGCCCGCTTGACTATTCTTATTGGGAAATTTTAGCCCGCCAGATACACCCGACATTATAAGCGACTGGACGCCGCCGCCATGACCCGGCGCTCCGGTTCCGGCTGTCACGAATGGGTGGTCCGGGTGGCCGACAGCGGTTTTCAAAACCCGATATCATGTCAGGTTGACCCGCGGCCGCAAGGGTGCCGCAGCGCCAAGTGCGATGCGAGCTCGAAGCGCCGTGCGGCCGCTCTCCGGCCCTGCGGTCCGACCTATTTTGAAAGCAGTCAATGGAACAAATCCGTATCCGAGGCGCCCGCACCCACAACCTGAAGAACATCAATCTCGACCTGCCGCGCAACAAGCTTGTCGTCATCACCGGGTTGTCCGGCTCCGGCAAGTCGTCACTCGCTTTCGATACCCTCTATGCGGAAGGCCAGCGCCGCTATGTCGAGTCGCTCTCGGCCTATGCGCGCCAGTTCCTGCAGTTGATGGAGAAGCCGGACGTTGACCTGATCGAAGGCCTGTCGCCGGCGATCTCCATCGAGCAGAAAGCCACCTCCCACAATCCGCGCTCCACCGTCGGCACGGTCACCGAAATCCACGATTATCTGCGCCTGTTGTATGCCCGGGTCGGCACGCCCTACTGCCCGCAGCATCCGGAAAACCCGCTGGCCGCGCAGTCGGTGTCGCAAATGGTCGATGCCGTGCTGGCGCTCCCGGCCGACACCAGGCTGATGATCCTGGCACCCGTGGTCGCCAACCGCAAGGGCGAACATGTGGATCTGTTCGAGCAGATGCAGGCGCAGGGTTTCGTGCGGTTCCGGGTCCAAAGCGGCACCACCAAGGCACGCATCGTCGAAGCCGACGACCTGCCGAAACTGAAGAAGGCCGAGAAGCACACGATCGATGTCGTGATCGACCGCATCAAGGTCAATCCGGAGATCAAGCAGCGTCTGGCCGAGAGTTTCGAGACCTGCCTGCGCCTGGCCGACGGCCGCGCCGTGGCAGTTGAAATGGACAGCGGCGTGGAACACGTTTATTCCAACAAGTTCGCCTGCCCGACCTGCGGATACTCGCTGCAAGAGCTGGAGCCGCGCCTGTTCTCGTTCAACAATCCCATGGGCGCCTGCCCCGAATGCGATGGTTTGGGCCATATCGAATTCTTCGACCCGAAACGCATCGTCGCTTTCCCCAACCTGTCGCTGGCCTCCGGCGCCGTCAAGGGCTGGGACCGGCGCAACCAGTTCTATTTCCAGATGCTGTCGAACCTGGCCGCGTTCTACGATTTCGATGTCGACGTGCCCTTCGAGCGGCTGCCATTGAAAGCCCAGGACGTGGTGATGAATGGCTCCGGCAAGGAGACGATTCCCTTTACCTACGTGAACGAGCGTGGCCGCACGGTGGTGCGCGAACATACCTTCGAAGGTGTGGTCAACAATTTGCAGCGGCGCTATCGCGAAACCGATTCGATGGCGGTCAAGGAAGAATTGGCAAAGTTCATCAACGAGAAACTGTGCCCGGCCTGCGAAGGCGCGCGGCTGCGCATCGAGGCACGCTTTGTCAAGGTCGGCACCGGCCGCCAGCAACGCGCCATTTATGAAGTTGCCGCCACCCCGTTGCGGGAGACGCTGGCGTTCTTCGAGAACCTGGTGCTCAAGGGATCGAAAAAAGAAATCGCCGACCGCATCATCAAGGAGATCATCTCGCGCCTGACGTTCCTGAACAATGTCGGTCTCGATTACCTCTCTCTCGAACGCAGCGCCGACACGCTCTCGGGTGGCGAGGCGCAGCGTATCCGCCTGGCGTCCCAGATCGGCTCCGGCCTTACCGGCGTCATGTACGTGCTCGACGAGCCGTCGATCGGCCTGCACCAGCGCGACAACGACCGTCTGATCACCACCCTGAAACACTTGCGCGACATCGGCAACAGCGTACTGGTGGTCGAGCATGACGAAGATGCGATTCGCTGCGCCGATTACGTGGTCGACATGGGCATCGGCGCCGGCGTCCATGGCGGCTCCGTGATCGCCGAAGGCACGCTGAAGGAAATTCTCAAAAGCAAGGATTCGCTGACCGCAAAATACCTGAACGGCACGCTGCAGATCGCGATTCCGAAAAAACGCACGCCACCGAATCCAAAAAAACAGTTCGTCATCACCGGCGCCACCGGCAACAACCTCAAGAACGTGCGACTGGACTTGCCGGTCGGCCTCCTGACCTGCGTGACGGGTGTGTCAGGCTCCGGCAAGTCAACCCTGGTCAACGACACGCTGTATCACGCAGCGGCGCGCCATCTCTACGGCTCGCAGGCACAACCGGCGGCCCACGAGAGCGTCTCCGGTCTGGAGCATTTCGACAAGGTGATCGCAGTCGACCAGGCGCCGATCGGCCGCACGCCACGCTCCAACCCGGCGACCTACACGGGTCTCTTCACGCCGATCCGCGATCTCTTCGCCACCACGCCCACCGCCAAGGAACGCGGCTACTCGGCCGGACGTTTCTCCTTCAACGTCAAGGGCGGGCGCTGCGAAGCCTGCCAGGGCGATGGCGTGTTGAAAGTCGAGATGCATTTCCTGCCGGATGTCTACGTGCCGTGCGATGTCTGCCACGGCAAGCGCTACAACCGCGAAACCCTGGAAGTGCATTACAAGGGCAAGAGCATCACCGAAGTGTTGGCCATGACGGTCGAGGAAGCGCATGTCTTCTTCAAGCCGGTGCCGGTCATCGCCCGCAAGCTGCATACGCTGCTCGATGTCGGCCTGGGCTACATCCGGCTTGGGCAGAGTGCAACCACGCTGTCGGGCGGCGAGGCGCAGCGCGTCAAACTTTCGCTGGAACTGTCCAAGCGCGACACCGGCCGCACGCTCTACATCCTCGACGAACCGACCACCGGCCTGCATTTCCACGACATCGACCTGCTGCTGAAAGTGATCCACCGGCTGCGCGACCAGGGCAACACGGTCGTCATCATCGAGCACAACCTGGACGTCATCAAGACCGCCGACTGGCTGATCGATCTGGGGCCGGAAGGCGGCGCGGGTGGCGGTCACATCATCGCCACCGGTACGCCGGAAGAGGTAGCGAAGAATCCGGCCAGTTTCACCGGGCAATATCTGGCGCCGATGGTGCGGCAAAAGAAATCGGCGTGATGCAAAGGTAAGTGCCGCACCACGCGAGGCCGGCGCAAGCGCAATCCGCCCGGAAATAGCGCTTGAAATCGAGCGGTCACGCGTTTTCGGTACTTTCGGCGTTCTGTATTTCAGGCGCCGACGCCATATCGCAGACCGGATCCGTCCGAAACGAAGCGCCTTGCGTTTTCACCATCGCGGACAGGATGCGCATGTTCCGGTCGGAAAAATCAGCCGACACCGGCCGATCCAACCTGCGCCACCGATGACGACCGATATCGCGATATTCTTCATCATCCGCACTCAGGGCGGATGGTTGCGAAAACGCTCGATCTCACCCCGCAGGTCCCTGATCTCGGCGTGCAGGGCCTGGATGTCGTCATGCAGCTCTCTTTCCAGCCCTTTTTCATCTTCGCTGACGAAAAGGGCGGCAATGCTGGCCGTGACCACGGAAAACAGGGCGTAACCAAGCAGGACAATGAACACCGCGAAGATGCGGGCGGCGGGTGTCGACGGCACCAGATCGCCGTAACCGACTGTCGCTGCAGTGGTAAAGGCCAGCCACAAGCCATCGGCGTAACTGTTCACGCGTGGCTCCAGCCAGTAAAAGCCGCCGCCTGAGATGGCCAACAAGGCGCCGCCGAGCGCCAGGATCTGCATCAGATGGCGGCGCGCAACCCAGCGCACGATGGTCGGCGTCACGCTCAGCAGGATGACCGCGCAGAAGCCCAGGCGCAGCCACCATTCCGCAATCGACCAGGGTGGCACACTGGGCCAGGCGCTTGCCAGCGCGCCCAGACAAACCAGCAGATCGAGGGCGTGATGCTTGTCCCGCCCGTCCCGGCGCGCCTGTCGTGCAATCTGCGTTGCCACCAGCAAGGCTGCAACCAGGTACAACCCGCTGCCGACATTACGGTACCAGCCGGAGGCTCCCATCAGCATCAGGTAAAAGGCGGGAATGGACATCATGAATGCCGCTGGCATTTCATGGCCCTGCGAACATGGCCGTGACGCCATCAGCAAAAGTACGCGGCGCAAGCCGGCAGGCGCGAACGGCGGTTTTTTAGTCAAGGCGCGACAGGCACGAGGTCGATGCTGTAGAGCACGCGCGTCCCATCTTCCGGATCACGCGCATGCTTGAAATTCAAATGCTCGGCAAACTTGCGCATCGCGGTATTGTCGGCCGCGTCGCTCGAATGCAGTTGGGTGATGCCACGCGACCGCGCGATTTCGATCAGGCGTTTGAATAGCAGCGTACCCAGCCCCTTCATTTGCCATGCATCGGCAACCGTGACGGCGAATTCGCAATCGTGGCCGGCCGGCGTGGCGTAAAAACGGGCCACGCCGATCTCGCTTTCGCTGCCATCAACCTCGATGACGGCGACAAAGGCGGCGTCGCGGCTTTGATCGACATTGATCATTTGCTTGAGTAGCGCCTCGCTCGGCGAAAGCATGGTGTCGAGAAAACGAAACCTGCGCGAAGCCGGGGACAATGCTTCAATGAAGCGACGCTCGAGCGCGCCATCCTGCGCATGGATCGGCCGGATCCGCACGCATGTGCCGTCATTGAGGGCCTCCTGCCGACTGGCGTTCAAGCCATCGGTGTCGTCGGGTGCAGTTTTGGATTGCGGTACATCGGTCATGTCATCCTCTGTTCAATAACGTGAAGGGCGGGTCGGAACCGAAAGGTCGAGGTGGCGACGCAAGTAAAGGGCGGTCCGGTCTCCGTCCAGGCCGAAAATGATCCAGATCCAGCACGGAACTTTCTCGCGCATTGAAAGAATAGGCGCTTTTCCCTACATTACCAAGTCGGCGCCCGCTCTTCCCTACCGTATCGGGCGCGCTGCCTCCGAGGAGGCTGCATTATCAGAAGCAGCTTATTATTTTCGATGACAAGGAACGCGATGACTAGGCGTGCACCGCCTCGTACCAGGCATGTTCGGCGCACCACGCGTTAAGGTGGTCCGCCGTGGTGACATGGGACATGTATCTGCCCGGCAACCGATCAAATGAACCCGATCGAAATCCACGGAAAGGCAGCGATGATGATCACCCCCAGCAGCAACGTGAGCATGTAGGGAATCAGCGGACGCAGGCCCTCGCTCGAATCGACCTTGCTGACCGCGCAGGCGGTGTAATAGCCGACGCCGAACGGCGGCGCGAACAAGCCGATGCCCATCGACAGGATCACGATCATCGCATAGTGCACTTCATGGACGCCGACCACTTTTGCAATCGGAAAGAGCAACGGTCCGAACAAGACGATCGCCGGAATTCCTTCCAGCACGCTTCCCAGGATGATGAAGCCGATGATCGACACCACGATGAACGTCAGGCGTCCGCCGGGCAGACCCGTCACCACCTCGGCCAGCGTATTCGAAAAGCCGGACTGGGTCAGCGCCCACGCCATGCCGGTGGCCGCGCCGATGATCAGCAGGATCGCGCCGGACAGCGATGCCGTCTCGATCAGCATCGGCTTCAAGCGGGACCAGTCGAATTCGCGATGGATCAACAGGCCGACCATGCATGAATAGACGATGCCGATGGTCGAGACTTCGGTGGCCGTGGCCACCCCTTCGACGACTGCGGCGCGGATGACGAACGGCAGCGCCAGCGCGGGCAGGGCTTTCATCAGGCTGATGGCGATTGCGCGCCGGGGGGTCTTCGGCACGCCGGAGAGATCTTCCCCGCGGCTGCGAAACCACACCACGACGCACAACATCGCCCCCACCACCACCGCCGGCAACAGACCGCCCGTGAACAGGGCGGAGATCGACACGCCGGTCACGGACCCGACCGTGATCAGGACCAGGCTCGGCGGAATCGTTTCGGTCTGTGCGCCGGTGGCCGACAGCAGCGCCACCAGCTCGCCTTTCTTGCAGCCGCGCTTGCTCATCTCCGGAAACAGGGCCGGCGCAATCGCTGCCATATCGGCCGCCTTCGAGCCGGAGATGCCGGAAATCAGGTACATCGCGCCGATCAGCACATACGACAGGCCGCCCCGGACATGGCCCAGGACCGACGCCAGAAAGCCGATCAGCCGGCGCGCCATGCCGGTGACTTCAATCAGCAAGCCGAGGAAAACGAACATCGGCACCGACAGCAGGATCAGATGCGACATGCCCTCGCTCATCCGGCCGACCAGCACGACCAGCGGCGTGGTCGTGGTCAGGGCCAGATAACTGAAGGTGGCCAGGCCGAATGAAAACGCGATCGGCACGCCAAGAAATACGCAGACCGAAATCATCCCGACGAAAAAGATGACCAGATTGATGTTACCCAGCTCCATCAACATCGGTTTGCCGAGCATTAAGACGCAGGCGACGCCCGCAATGGCCAGCACGGCGCGTACCGCGACCGCCATCCTGGTTGCCAGGAACAGCCGCAGACCGGCGGTGAGCACCATCAATACCGCGCCGACCGGCATGGCGGCAGCTCGCCATGCGGCGGAGATATCCATTCCAGGCATCATCATGGCCTGTTCGTCGATCGCGAATTCGCGGCTCGGGTTGAGGACCATGGCGAGGAAGACGATGGTGGCACCCAGCGCCACGGCTTCGAGAAACGCGCGGACGTCCGTCGAGGCACCGTTGACGAAGGTCGTCATGCGCATGTGTTCACCGCGCCGCAAGGCAATGACGGAGCCAAGCATGGCCAGCCACAGGAACAAGACTGCAGCGAGTTCGTCCGACCATGTCAGCGGCGCATGCAGCAGGTAACGCGCGACGATGCCGGTGAACAGGAGAACGATTTCGATCACCACCAACGCTGCGGCGGTGTATTCAACGGTCGAGCCGAGCCAGGCATCGACACGCTTGATCACAATCCGGGCGGCGGATGGCGCCGATTTAGTTGCGGCAACTTGCGCGCGGTCTTCTACAATATTCATGTTGCCTCGGCTTCGATGACCCGTCTTGTAAAAAAGGACACCGTGCCGTTGCCGGCAGTGTCCCTCCCTGGAATGGCATGAGCAGCGGCGGACGTGCTCGGTCCGCTGCCGTCACTGGGGATGCAATGAAAAATCAGGCCAGCTTGCCGACGGCTGCTTCCAGATGGCCCCATGCCTCGTCACCGAACTTGGTTTTCCATTCCTGGTAAAACTTTGCCTGCTGCAGCGCCTGCCGGAACGGCGCCGGATCGGGTCGGTTGAATACCATGCCTTTTGCCGCAAGATCGGTCTGCAGCGAGACGGCGAGCTTTTCGCTGTCGGCCCGCTGGGCCAGCGCGCTCGCATCCAGATGCCTGGTGACGATGGCCCGCAGCGGCGCCGGCAGCGCATCCATCGAGCGCCGGTTGGCGACCAGCCAGTAGCCGTCCCAGGTATGACCGGTCATGGCACAGTTCTTTTGCACTTCATACAGCTTCGAATTGGAAATGAGCGTCAGCGGATTCTCCTGGCCCTCGACCACCTTGGTCTGCAGCGCGCTGTAGAGCTCGTTGAAATTGATCGGCGTCGATGCGGCGCCCAGTGCCTTGAACAATGACAGCAACAGCGGACTGACCGGGACGCGCAGCTTCATGCCGGCCAGGTCAGCCGGTGTGTTGATGAGCTTTTGCGACGTGATGTGCCGGAACCCGTTGTCCCAGATCTTGTCGGTCACGACCAGGCCGGTCTTGCTGATGTGGCTGCGGATGTAATTGCCGAGGTCGCCATCCATCGCCTTCCAGACCGACGGGTAATCCGGGAACACGAAACCCACGCTGTTCAAGGATGCCATCGGCACCAGGTTGGCCAGGACCACGCCCGGCGTCGTCAGGAAATCGATGCCGCCGGAGCGGACCTGGCTCAGCATGTCGGTGTCCGAGCCCAACTGGCCGTTCGGGAAAATCCGGATGTTGACCTTGCCGTCGGTGTCCTTGCGGATTTTTTCGGAGGCTTCGGTCAGGTGGATGAAGATCGAATGCGACGACTGCACGTTGGTGGCGACCTTGTAATTGAAGGTGCTGGCCTGGGCAAATGCCGGCTTGCCTGCAATGCCAAGCAGGCCCAGCGAGGCCGAGGTGGTGATGAACTTGCGGCGGGTGATCGTCATTGCTTGTCTCCTGTTATTTTGGTTTGGGCACTGCACCGGCGGGCAATGCACTGCGTCATCTGACGCCGGTAATCTGGTTCGAGCCGGTGGGCACGTCTGCCCGACCGGCTCGGGTGAATTTCAGTTGAACCGCAGTTGAACCTCAGTCAAACATATCCGGCTGAGTTTTCGCCACATGCGCGTACAGCGGCTGGAAATGCAGCCAGCCGATGTATTCGCTTCCCACATGCTCGCGGCTGTAGCGCGAGCGCTCGGGCGAGACCAGGATCGGTTTGATGCCGGTGGCTTCCACGATCAATTGCTGCTGGCAGCAGCGTTCGAGCGCGATGAACCAGAAGGCTGCCGCCTCGATGCTGTGGCGGCTGGCCGTGAGCAGACCGTGGTTCTGGTGGATGGCGGCCTTGACACCCTTGAACGAGTCGCAAACCGACAGGCCGGCCTTTTCTTCCACGGCGACCTGACCGGCTTCATCCCTGATCACCACATGGTCTTCAAAGAACGCCGCAGCATCCTGCGAAATCGGATCGAGCGGACGGCCGAGCGCTGCGAACGCCGTGCCATAGACCGTGTGCGCATGGCACATGGCGACAATGTCGGGATGCGCATCATGCACGGCTGCATGCAGGACGAAGCCGGCGCGGTTGATCGCATGATTGCCTTCGACGACACGGCCCTGGTGATCGGCCAGGATCAAGTTCGAGATCTTGACCTGGGAAAAATGCACGCACATCGGATTGGTCCAGTACAGCTCTGGAAACTCCGGATCGCGAATCGTCAGGTGGCCGGCAAAACCATAGGTGAATCCTTCGAGTGCAAAGACACGGCAGGCCGCGACCAGGCGCTCCTTGCGATGCTGCCGCTCTTCCGCATGCGTGGCGAAGTTCGGCACCTGCGGAAAGATCAGGCCAGCCTGCTTCGGCTGGTAGATCGATGTATTGGCCGACGCGTTGCTCGCGGCGTTACCCGCGCTGTGGCCGGATGCATTGCCTGGCGCATGAGGGGACCGTTCTTTTTGTTCCAGTGTTTCCAGCATGGTTTTCTCCAAAAGTTGATTGCTTCTTGCAGGCTGCGGTTACGGCAGACGACCAGTCCTTTGCCGGCCTTTCGCCAGTCCTTCACCAGTCCTCTGATGACGCGCCGGGACAGGAACCGATGTGGCGCACCCCGACCGTCACAGGTCCAGCACCAGTACCGGGCTTTTCGCGCGCGACACGCATGCCGTCAGCCAGTGCGCCTGATCGGCCTCGTCCAGGATGTAGTCTTGATGGTCGACCTCGCCCTCCAGGTAGCGCACCTTGCAGGTGCCGCACAATCCGGACTGGCAGGAGGTCGCGATCGCCATGCCGGCCTCTTCCAGGGCGGCGGTGATGCTCTGCTCCGGCGCGACGTCGATCATGGCGCCGGTGCTGGCGATCTTCAGCATGAAGCCGCCGGGAGCAACCGGATTACCCTCTGTCGAGGCGGGGAGCGACGCCTGGGGCGCCTTGAAATGTTCGCAGTGCACGGCGCCTGCCGGCCAATGCGCCGACGCGCTCGCGCAGGCCTGCATGAAGCCGGCCGGGCCACAGTAGAACAGGTGGTCGCCCTCTTCATGCCGCGCCAGCAATGCCTTGATGTCCAGCCCGTCGGCCGGATTGCCATCATCGAAATGGAATTTCACCGCGCCCGATTTCCACGGCCCGGCAAGCTCCTCGCTGAAGGCAACGAATCTGGCATCGCGCGCGCAGTAATGCAATTCGAATGGAACACCCGCATCATCGAGCGCATGCGCCATTGATTTCAGCGGCGTGACGCCAATGCCGCCGGCAATCAGGATCACTTTCCTGGCCGACGGCACCAGCGCGAAATTATTGCGCGGACGACTGACTGCCGCCATGTCCTGAACCCGCAAGGTATCGTGCAACGCCTTCGAGCCGCCCTGGCCTTGCTCGTCACGCAGCACGGCCACGACATACCGGTGCCGCTCTCCAGGAGAATTACTGAGCGAATACTGGCGGATCAATCCGTTCGGCAGGTGCACATCGATGTGCGCGCCCGCATCGAACGCCGGAAGCGCTGCGCCTTTCGGATCGACGAGCTCATAGGAATTGATCCCGATCGCTTCGAATCGTATCTGCCGCACCATCAGGGACAACGGTCCGGTCTGGCTGACGGCGTCTTGTTGCGGAGTCTCCATCGCACTTCCTTTATCCTCGATGCATGCCCTGTCTGGCGACATCGCTTATTTCCTGACCGAGTGCTCCAGCTGGTCGAGCTTCTCCCGCACGAATGCGGCGCGGTCGTCACCGGTGCGCGTTTCGCTTTCGGTGATGATCGACACGATCTGGCGCGTGACCTGGCGGCGCTGGGCGACTTCCTCTTCGACGGTGGCGGCCTCGGCGATGTCGAACACGTTTCCGGAGCAATAGCTATTCGGCGCGCCGCCGACGTCGCGCAGCCATTGGGCGAAATTCTGCGGGCTCGCGGCGGTGTTGGTGCCGCGCACTGCATCCCGCAGCAACTTGCGAAACAGGAACACGCCGGCGTCGAACTTGGTCGGATTTTCGAGTGCATGTACCGCGATCGGGCGCTGGCTGATGATCGCTTCGTAATCGCCGGGCGCGTACTGGCATTGCTTGTAGTTGTCACGGGCGCGGTGGTCCGATGGAATCGGCGGCATGTCTTCCAGCTTGTACTTGCCGAAGCGTTCGGGGCGGCGCATCGCGACCTGGCCTTCGAGAAAGTCGATGGTTTCGTAGCCGACCATTTCCTTGTCGCCGATGCCGCGGGTGTCGATGCCGGGCCCCATGACACGCCAGCCAAGCATCTTGCTGTTGACGTCATCGACCGGCACCGTCCAGCGAATGATGTGGAAACGGCTGAACAGCTTCTTTTTCGAACCGTCTTCGGAGGTATAGGCATGCAGGCTCAGGTTCGGCAGCACCTGATGCTGCACCCGCACGAAGAGCCGGTCCTTGTCGACCCGACGCGCACCGGCGCAGGCCAGGCCGCGGCCCTGATGAACCGGTACGAAATGCATGTCGGGTGCGACTTCCATGGAAGCGGCGCCGACTTCATCAAAGGTCGTCCCCTGATATTGTCCGTTGACGACGTTTTTCGCCGAGTGGAGCGCGGTCGGATGGAAATTGTCGGCAGCATTGTCCTGCACCTGCAGCCAGTTGCAATGCTGGAAGTTGCTGTAGGCGACCAGTTCATCCCCGTCGGCGACCGTGAAATTGCCTTCCCACTCAGGAAAAGGCGGCTCTTCCTCCGGCGGCCCCATGTAGGCGAAGACCAGGCCATGGCGCTCGAATGCCTTGTAGGCGCCCTGCTTGATCGAGCATGCATATTTTTCGCCTTCCTTTTCCTCGCCTTTCGGAAAAGGAACATGCAGACAAGTGCCATCGACGTCGAACACCATGCCGTGATAACAGCACTTGATGCCGCGCTGCTGGATCGCGCCATATTCGAGCGAGGCGCCGCGATGGACGCAGTGCGCATGCAAGAGTCCGATGCGGCCATCGCCATCACGAAAGGCGACCAGTTCTTCACCAAGGATTTTCAGGAAATGCGGTGTGTCCGTCAGTTCCGCCGACATGCATACCGGATGCCAGAAACGGCGCATGTATTCACCGGTCGGCGTGCCAGGTCCCACTTCCGTCAATTCGGGATCATGGCCGGGGATCTTGTTGGTGTAATAGCCGCCATAAGGAATCAGCTTCCTGGTCGTCGGCTGAGTTGGGGCTGGCGCGTCTTTGTCTCTTGCATTCATGGGAACTCCTGAGTTGAAACGGCTCGCTTGCGATGCCGTGAAGGGCTGATGCGATCCGGCAGTGCCGAAAGGAAATCTTGTGCGGATTCGTTATTGCACTGGCCGACCGGCTTGTTGTTCGCGTTCCACGGCGGTGCGGCGGGACTTGTTGCCACTCCTGGCGGTCCGGCTTTTCGGCCCAGGGCAAGAACGGGAAACCGGGTTCGGCATGCCAGGTTCGATCTTTCGGCAGTCGCCCGCAAGTCTTCTCTGTATTTTGAACTCTGTATACAGTACGCATATTAAGCGATTCCCGTCTTATGTCAAGC
>JAYTLK010000175.1:0-3936 GCA_043729515.1 Herminiimonas sp. | reverse complement strand
CGCCCTTGGAGTCGAGATCCTGCGCTTGCTTGACCGGGTTATAGACCAGCATCGCGCTGCCGCTGGCCGTGCCGGCATGGACCTGCATCTGGTTGTAATGGATCGCTGGCTCGTAATCGACGAATTCACATGCGAGATACAAGGCCGGCTCACGCCAGTGCAGCCACAGCTCGTTGACCGCGAATGACAACACCATGCCACGCATGCGCATGTTCAGCCAGCCGGTGTGATGCAGCATTTTCATGGCCGCATCGACCATCGGGTATCCCGTCTCGCCCGCTTTCCAGGACGCGAAATGGACCTGATTGAATTCTGCTTCGCGCAAGCCGGTCATCCCGGCGTGGATGTTATCGAATTCGAGACGCGGCATCGATTCCATCTTTTGGAAATACCCGGCCCGCCAACGCAGACGATCCGCGAAAAATCGCATTGCGCTGATCAAGCGATCGCGCTCATGTTCATTGCACACCAGCTCAGGCGAATCGATCCGCCGGTTCATGGCCAGGATGATTTCCCGCATCGTGATGACGCCCTGAGCCAGATAGGGACTGAGCCTGGAACACCCTTCTTCGGCAGTCAGTGGGCTGGAGATCGCACGGGGATACCGACCGACCTTGGCGCCGATGAACGCGGTCAGCAGGGCAATTGCTTCGCTGCGCCCACCGCGCATCCGGCCGAGCTTGTCTTCGCCGACTGCCCTCGGAGCAGGCGAAAACAATTTTTCCCCTCCCGCTGGCCTGGTTGCAGTCGGCATCGGCAATTCGGCCGAGGCGATCCGGCGCGGCGCCTTGACCGGTTCGCTGCTTGAATACTCTTCGAGCTCTGCCAGCCAGTCCCGCGTCGCGCGGGCCATCGGCCCGCGAATCACGCTGTTCTGCGGCCATTGCCGCCATTGCACGCCGCGCCGCCGGCACCAGGCAGCGACGGCCTTGTCACGCTGATAGGACGCCCAGTTCCCGGTTTCCTCATGGCTGTAGAGCGTGCTGAAAGGCTGTCGCTGCCAGACCAGATCAAGGACGTCGCGCGCCGACCCGGTCAACTCCACCAACCCGGAGCCGCGTTCCTGCAAGGCCTCATGCAGACTATCCAGACATTCGCGAATGAATCCCTGATGCGCGGCAGAGCTATCCGGCGCCAGGATCATTTCCGGCTCGTGCACGTATACCGCCAGCACCGGGCCGGCAGCCGCTGCCTCCGCCAGGGGCGCATGGTCTCGAATCCGCAGATCACGCTTGTACCAGACGACTTCCACTGACCGTGACCTTTACACTGAATAAAAGGAGCGACGCTCCATTCCGGGAATCCCGTAGTCTACCGGGCGCGTCGAGATGATGCTTGTCATCAACTCAAGCCGCCTGACGGAAGTCTGTTCCTTTGCCAACCACGCGTCAGCCGGCATCTGGTCAACAAGTCAGGCCAGTCGTATGCTTTGGCAGACAGGCACTCCAAACAACCAAGGAACCGACATGCACATCGATCTGACAGGAAAAACCGCCGTCGTCAGCGGCTCGACGGCCGGCATCGGCTTGGCGATTGCCACCGGGCTGGCGGAGGCCGGCGCTTCGGTCGTCGTCAATGGCCGCACCGAAGCGGCGGTCATTGCCGCAGCCGACACGATCCGGCACCGCGTTCCAGGTGCGACCGTGCGCGGCGTGGCGGCTGACCTGGGCAATGCCCAAGGATGTGCGGCACTGGTGAGTGCGGCGCCGACGGCCGACATCCTGGTCAACAATGTCGGCATTTACAAAATGCAGGATTTTTTCGACATACCGGACAGCGAGTGGGAACGCTTCTTCGCCATCAACGTGATGTCGGGCGTGCGCCTGTCGCGCGCCTATGCACCGGATATGGTCGCCAATGGCTGGGGTCGCATCGTGTTCATCTCTTCCGAGTCGGGATTGAATATCCCGGCCGACATGATCCACTACGGCTTCACGAAGACGTCCAATCTGTCGGTGTCGCGCGGCCTGGCGAAACGCCTGGCTGGCACCGGCGTTACCGTCAACGCCGTGCTGCCGGGCCCGACCCTGTCCGACGGCCTGGTCGGTGCTTTCCAGGGCGCAGTCGAGGAAAGCGGCAAGTCGATCGAAGACGTTACCAATGCCTTCATTCGCGCCAAGCGGCCAAGCTCGATCATCCAGCGCGCGGCTACGGTGGCCGAAGTCGCCAACATGGTTGTCTATGTCTGCTCTCTGCAGGCCTCAGCCACGACTGGTGCCGCGCTGCGTGTCGACGGCGGTGTGGTCGATACGATTTCGTGACGCGGCCACGCGCCGCGTTTTTCGGCAGCGCTGCGCCTGACTGGTGACCTAATGGCGCCGGCCATCAAGCCGGCTGCTTTCGACGGTGTCTGCGATCAACTGCTCGATGACCTTGAGATCGACCGGTTTGATGAGGTGATGGTCGAAGCCAGCTTCATGCGACATGATCTTGTCTTCTTCGCTGCCCCAGCCGGTCAGGGCGACCAGGATGATGTTCGAGAGAGCCGGAATGTTGCGCATTGCCTTCGCGGTCTCGAAGCCATTCATGCCGGGCATCCCGATGTCGAGAAAAACGACGTCCGGCAATGAGGTACGCGCCATGTTTACCGCCGTCCTTCCGTCATGGGCCACTTCCACCGTGTGTCCCGAGACTTGCAACAACAGACAAAAAATGTCGGCTGCATCGGCATTGTCGTCGGCGATCAGGATGCGCAGACTGTGTGATCCTTGCCCTTCCGGCCGAGCCAGGTTGGCAGGCAGCACCTTTGTTGCAGGCTTGGAGACTGCCAGCCTGGCCGTGAAGGTGCTGCCCTTGCCTTCCCCTGCGCTGTGTGCCGAGGTGGTTCCGCCATGCATGTCGATCAGTTGCCGAACCAGCGAAAGGCCAATCCCCAGGCCGCCCTGGGAACGCTCGAAATCCTGCCCCACCTGTCGGAACAGGTCGAACACGGTGCCGATCGCATGGGCTGCGATGCCGACGCCATTGTCGGCCACGGCGATCATGACATCAGTGCCCTCAAGCACGACGTTCAGCGAAATCGTGCCACCGGACGGCGTGTATTTTGCAGCGTTGTTGAGCAGATTACTGATGACCTGGGAAACTCGCCCAGGGTCGACGAACACCCAGATCGGCGCCTCCGGAACGCTTACCACCAAGGTATGCCCCGATGCTTCGATCAACGGCATGCTGGTTTCAACGGCGCCCTTGACGAGTTCGGCAATTTCGGCGGCTTGTTTGCGCAGTTCGACTTTTCCGCTCGTGATGCGGGCAACGTCAAGCAGATCGTTTACCAGACGCACCATCTGATCCACCTGGCGATCCAGCATGTCCCGGACCTTGCCAAAGGTTTCCGCCTGCACGGCCTGGCTTCGAATAAGCTGCAGGCCATGACGAATCGGCGCCAGAGGATTGCGCAGCTCATGCGCCAGGACCGCCAGAAACTCGGTCTTGCGGCGGTCCGCCTCCGACAGGTTGGCTGCGAGCCGCCGCAATTCTTCTTCTCTCTCCTTGTTTGCCGTGATGTCAGATACGGTGCCGATGATGCGCAATGGATCGCCGTCGTGATGCGGCTGCAGGTTGCCGAAAAATTCCACCCATCGCACCCGACCATCGGTGCGTTTGATGCGGCCCTGGAAATGCAGGTGCGCACCGGTTTCAATGGTCAATGTGACGGCCTGGCCGAATTCGACGACATACTCCGACAGCACGAAATCGGTCAGGAACTGGCGCGCCGTGACAGGCGGAGCATCTCGCGGCAGGCCGAAGATTTCATACGGGCGATCATTTTCCCAGACCACCGCATCGGTGCCGGGGTACCAGGCCCAGAGGCCGAGCTCGGCTGAAGCGGTGGCAAGCCGGATGCGCTGTTCAGTGTCGCGCAAAACGCCTTCCGCCAGCTTGCGGTCGTGAATGTCGATATGGATGCCGACCCATTCGAGGACCGCCTTGTCCGGC
>JAYTLK010000174.1:0-5954 GCA_043729515.1 Herminiimonas sp. | reverse complement strand
CGTAACTGTGCGCCAAGCTGCTTTTTCAAGGCCGGCGGCATGTCGTCCAGGACGAAAAAACGGTACAGCTTTTCTGCCAGATATTCTGCAGTGACCGGTTGTGCCAGGATGATGTCGATCAGCTGCACGCCGTCGAAATTGCCACTTCTGCCGAGGACAGTCTTGCTGTCCATGTCATGGTGATCGGCGGCGACAACAAAATCGAGGTCACGAAAATTCCAGCCCGTGAAAGCGCGGGCCGCTTCGCGGATATCTTGCTCGGAGTAATTGCCGACGCCCATGGTGAACATTTCCATGATCTCGCGGGCGAAGTTTTCATTCGGGGAGCCCTTGACGTTTACTCCCGCGTCCAGGTAGGCAAGCATCGCCGGATCCTGGGCCATGGCAACCATCAGATCCCGAAAGCTGCCGGTGCCGAGGCGTCGCAGCAGGATGTTCTGCTTCAGGAGCTTGCGGTAGTCACGCACTTTTTCTTCGCTGTTGGCAAAGTGGCCGTGCCAGAACAGGGCCATTTTCTCCTGCAGCGGATGAGGGCTGCTCAACATCCGGTTTGCCCACCAGATCGACATGCGTTCGGTCTCGAGGCGACTCGCCCGCAGCCAGTAGAAAAAACGGTCCGCCACCGGTTGCAGGCGCCGGTTGCCGGCCGGCTTGATCGTCACCCCCAGTGCAGCGCCGGTTTTCCTGGCCAGATCGGTGGCTGCCGGGCGGGACGGCGGGAACGGTTCGAGCCCGGGATCATGTGCGCCAGATTCGTCGAAGCGGTCCTTCGGGTCGGACATGTCGTCGAATTCCACCAGGCTGCGGACTGCGGCCTGCGGCGACATTGCCGCAAGTCGCGCGACTTCCTCGGGAGTTGCGCCGAATCCGGCCCGTTCGAGCAGGTGCCTGGCTTGCCTGGTGCCCCATTCGGTGGCGTCGATCGCCCGCAGATCGCCACGGCCATCGATTGCTGCAACCGACAGCGACGGCATGAACATCAGGACCGTCAGCGTCAGGATGGCAATCTTCACTTGTCGAGCCAGGGAAACTTTCATTGCCCAAGTATAACGACGTTGTGATCCAGTTTGCCGCGGGAAATGCTCGGGCAGTGCCAAACACAGCCCTGGAATGGATTTAGAAAGCGATGCAAGCGCCTCGGGTCGTGTCTCGATCTGGTCGATAGCCTGGTTGCCCTTGCGCTGTCGACCTGAACATCAGCCCGTCATCCGTGCGTCATGATTGGCGGCGGCGGCGGCCGGCGTCTGCGTCTGCGTCTGGATTGAGGCTGCCTGCAAGCTGTTCTCATACAACGCCGCGATCATGTCGGATTGCGTCAGCATGCCGACGAGCTTGCGATCCTCGTCGACCACCGGGATCGCATGCAGCCCCTCATCGGACATCGCGGTGACCAGTTCGACGATCGGCTGGCCGGCCTGCGCGACCTTCACGTGCTTGTGCATGATCTGGCCGGCGACTTCCGGTTTGACGGAATGGGTCTGTCGCACCGGTGTCAGGAACTGGCGCAGGCGCGGGCCGAGGCCGGTATGGTCAACCAGGTTCGCGTGGGTGATGAAGTCGGCCTTGGTGACGATGCCGATCACGCGCCGGCCCCGATCGACCACCGGCAAGGCGGGCAGGCGATGTTGGTGCAACAGGTTCCATGCCGCCTTCAGGTCGGTACCGAATTCGACGCTGATGACGTCGCGCGACATTACGTCAGCACAATGCGCCACGCCATGCCGGCGCAGATAGACCTGGCGTTCGGTTTCCAACAGGATCTGTTCGAGGTCGTCGCGGCTGACGTCGAGCACCTGGTTGTAGCGCGCCAGCGCGATGTCGAGATCTTCGGCCGTCATGCCGAAGCGGGCCGTTGGCGCCGCGTCGGCGGTCTGATGGACGTTGGGTGCGGGCGGTGCGACCCGGTGCGGATAGCGGCGTCCGGTGGCATTGTTGTAGAACAGCGCAGTCGTCAGCATCAGCACCGAATTCAGCGCCACCGGGATCAGCACGAACTGGTATCCCAGTGCCAGGATGGCCGGGCCGCCCAGCACTGCCGTCAGGGCCACCGCGCCGCTGGGCGGATGCAGGCAGCGCAGCACCGACATCACGGCAATCGCCACGGCACCGGCCACGGCTGCCGCCAGCAGCGGCGCGCCGATCAACTTGGCACAGGTCACGCCGATCAGGGCCGCGATGATATTGCCGCCCAGGATAGACCACGGCTGGGCCAACGGACTGGCCGGCACGGCAAACAACAGCACGGCCGAGGCGCCCATCGGCGCGATCAGCCACACGGTGCCGGGCGTGGCCCCCAGGATCAGCAGGCTGGCCGAGCCGACGATCACCAGCCCGAACAGGGCGCCGATGGCGGCCCGCATTTTTTCGAAGCGATCGGTCGAGCCGGGAGCGGGGAAGAAGCCTTGCAGTTGCTGCCAGAATGTCGTCATGTGTGATCGCCTGACCTTCGACAGGGTGGAGTCGGTGGCGTTTTGCGTCCCGTGCCCGGTCTGCGCGCCGGTACGATATCGGATAAAGATGCCGGCTGATGATGCCGGACGACGATGCGTCATTGGTTCGGCGGTCGGAAAACCATCCGCACCATGCCAGTGCTGATGGCGGGGGCGGGAATGGTCCGTGTGCAAGTATAGGGCAGGCAGGCGGCAGGGCTCGATAAAAACGGTCGCCGGTGTCGGCAACCGGCCACCGCATGCCCAGGTCAGCGAACCTCCGCCCAATGCTGCGATGGCGCGTCGCCGCGGCATGTCTTGACCCATTCTGCAACCTTCCTGTTGCGCCGGATGCCTGTCGGCAGCCTGCGGCCTACGGTTGCGGTGACAAGCCCTCCCTTGACGAGAGATAATGCGCCATTAATCAAAAGGAGGCAGTACATGAGTAAAGCACTAGATGGCGTGAAGATCCTCGATTTCACGCATGTGCAATCCGGTCCGACCTGCACGCAGTTGCTGGCCTGGTTCGGCGCCGACGTGATCAAGGTGGAACGCGCCGGAGAAGGCGATGCAACCCGTGGCCAACTGCGCGATGTGCCCGAGGCGGACAGCCTGTATTTCACGATGCTCAACCATAACAAACGGTCGATCACGCTGGATACGAAAAAACCGCTCGGCAAGGAAGTGTTGGAAACCATGATCAAGCGCTGCGATGTCCTGGTCGAGAATTTTGCGCCGGGCGCCCTGGACCGCATGGGGTTTACCTGGGAGCGGATCAATGAGCTCAATCCACGCATGATCGTGGCCTCGGTAAAAGGTTTTGGCCCGGGTCCGTACGAGGACTGCAAGGTCTATGAAAACGTTGCCCAGTGCGCTGGCGGCTCGGCTTCGACCACCGGCTTCGACGATGGTCCGCCGATGGTGACTGGCGCCCAGATCGGCGACAGCGGCACCGGCCTCCATCTGGCGCTGGGCATCGTGGCCGCGCTCTACCAGCGCAACACGACCGGTCGCGGCCAGAAAGTGCTGGCAGCGATGCAGGACAGCGTGCTGAACCTGTGCCGCGTGAAACTGCGCGACCAGCAGCGCCTGGAGCGCACCGGCGTCATGCGCGAGTATCCGCAGTTTCCGGATACGCCCTTCGGCGACAGCGTGCCGCGTGCGGGCAATGCCTCCGGCGGCGGCCAGCCAGGCTCGATCCTGAAATGCAAGGGCTGGGAGACCGACCCGAATGCCTACATCTATTTCATCACCCAGGCGCCGGTCTGGGGTGCCATCTGCAAGGTGATTGGCCGTGAGGAATGGATCACCGACAAGGATTACGCGACGCCAGCGGCGCGGCTGCCGCACCTGAAATCGATTTTTGCGACGATCGAGGAATGGACCATGACCAAGACCAAGTTCGAGGCGATGGACATCCTGAACAAGTTCGACATTCCCTGCGGACCGATTCTGTCGATGAAGGAAATTGCCGAAGAGCCAGCCTTGCGTGCCACTGGCACCGTGGTCGAAGTCGATCATCCGGTCCGCGGCAAGTACCTGACGGTCGGCAATCCGATCAAGATGTCCGACAGCGCCACCGAGGTGACCCGTTCGCCGCTGCTGGGAGAACACACCGAGGAAGTGCTGGCGCAGTTCGGTTTCAATGCCGACCACATCGCCACGCTGCGGGCCGAGAAAGTCATTTGAGGAGTCGCCATGCGCGCCATTGAAATCCTGCGTCCGGGCCCGCCGGAAATGCTTGCCCTCTGCGAGCGGCCGACGCCGCAAGCCGGCGTTGGCCAGGTGCTGATCAAGGTCCATGCTGCCGGCATCAACCGGCCGGATGTACTGCAACGTACCGGCAATTATCCCGTGCCACCTGGTGCCTCCGACATTCCAGGCCTGGAAGTGGCCGGTGAAATCATCGGCGGCGATGTCGGCGCTTCCGGTCTGCGCATTGGCGACATGGTCTGCGCCTTGACCCAGGGCGGCGGTTATGCCGAGTTCTGCGTGGCGCCGGTCGAACAATGTCTGCCTGTGCCAAAGGGCATGAGCGCGCTGGAAGCGGCTTCGCTGCCAGAGACATTTTTTACCGTCTGGAGCAATGTCTTCGATCGGGCACGCTTGTCAGGGCAGGAAACGCTGCTGGTGCAGGGCGGCACGTCGGGCATCGGCGTCACCGCCATTCAACTGGCGACGGCGCTTGGGCACCGGGTCTTCGCGACTGCCGGATCGGACGAAAAATGCCGGGCATGCGAGACGCTGGGCGCCGAGCGCGGCATCAACTATCGCACCGAGGACTTCGTCGAGATCGTCAGGAGCGCGACCGGCGGCAAAGGCGTCGATGTGGTGCTGGATATGGTCGGCGGCGATTATGTACCGCGTGAAATCAAGGCGCTGGCAGACGATGGGCGGCTGGTGCTGATTGCGTTGCTGGGCGGCGCCAAGGCCGAAATTCCGCTTGGCCAAGTCCTGCTGCGCCGGCTGACCATCACTGGCTCGACGCTGCGTCCGCGTCCGGTCGCCTTCAAGGCGGCCATTGCAGCGCAGTTGCGGCAGACCGTGTGGCCGCTGCTGGAAGCGGGCAAGATCAAGCCGGTGATTTTCAAGCGCTTTCCCCTGGCGGACGCGGCCCGGGCTCACACCCTGATGGAGTCGAGCACGCATGTGGGCAAGATCATGCTGACAGTGATTGACTGACTGACTGTTGCAGTAACAGTGCCGCACTTGAGGAAACAGCCTTTGCAAATGCATCCGTCGACAGGCATCTTATTGCTTTATTGCAACAAGATGCCTGTTTTTTATTGACTTACGGATACTTCCGTGTTGAATCCGTCGTAATTTTGTTTTTGAGTACTGTTTCCTTAGAGAATTTAGGAAGCGCGTCTTATACTCAACGCAAGTTTTGAGAATTTTTGAGCAATTTTCTGACGCAGCCGAATGCTTTGTCGCAGCGCTTCCCCGGTTTCATTGCGCTCCAGCCCCGGCGCTTGTTCAGGTTCATTTGATGCCCCTACAGAATCATCCCAAAACCCGCCGCTTCATCGAAGCCGGGCCGTTGTCCCAGATTTCCGCATGGTATGAAGCCGAGCGCAACGTCTTGTGGGTGATGCTGCATGCGCAGCCGCGTCCTTGCTTCAACCCGGAGTTGTTGAACGATATCGCGGTCCTGACCCAGGCCGTGAAATCCTTCGATCAGCCGATCGATTTCTGGGTGACCGGTTCGACCGTGCCCGGCGTCTACAACGTCGGCGGTGACCTGGCCTATTTCGCGCAGCACATCCGGGCCGGCGAGCGCTCCAAGCTGCGGGCCTATGCGCGCGCTTGCGTCGATGCGGTGTATGAGCCACTGACCGGTTTTGGCATCGGCGCCATTTCGATCGCCATGATCGAGGGCACGGCGCTCGGTGGCGGCTTCGAGGCGGCGCTGGCGCATGAATTCGTGCTCGCGCAAAAAGGCGCGAAGATGGGATTTCCGGAAATCGCCTTCAATCTCTATCCGGGCATGGGCGCATATTCGCTGGTGGCGCGCAAGGCGCACAT
>JAYTLK010000173.1:0-2409 GCA_043729515.1 Herminiimonas sp. | reverse complement strand
TTCCCATTACAATCCACCTGAGTTCCACCCGCTCATCCGGCGCCGGCTCGACGATTGCATCCGGTTCGGCCTGCCGTTCGATGAAGAGCTGCAGATTCTGACGGCAACCGGACGCCGGGTATGGGTGCGCTGTGTCGGCAATGCCGTGCGCGAGGCAGGTCGCACGCTGGCGATCGAAGGCGCACTGCAGGACATTTCAGACAAAAAAGTGTACGAACAGGCCATTCGTGACAGCGAGCAACGCTTCATCAGCGTCGCCCATGCCACCACCGACGCCGTCTGGGACTGGGATCTGGCAAACGACACCATCTGGTGGAACGATGGCATGCAGACCGTGTTCGGCTTCGGTCCGGAAGACGCCACGCACGACAGCACGTCATGGGTGGCGCGATTGCATCCCGACGACCGTGACCGGGTACAGAAAAAAATCGTCGATTCCTTGAAGGGCAGTTCCGATCATTGGTCCGATACGTACCAGTCTTCTCGCAAGGATGGCTCGTATGCCTATGTCTCCGACAATGCTTTGCTGATCCGGGATAGCTCTGGCCGAGTCAAGCGCATGGTCGGCGGCGTGACTGACCTGTCCAGCAGGCGGCAACTCGAGCGCGATCTGGAACGATTGAACCGCGCGCTGCGCCTGCGGACCGCCTGCAATGAGCTGCTCATCAGGGCGACCGACGAAAACGATCTGTTGACGGCCGTCTGCGAAATGATCATCACCGTCGGCGGTTATTGCATGGCCTACGTCGCCTTCGCGATGAAGGATGAACAGCGCAGCATCGTGCCGGTTGCCCATGCCGGAGACACCGGTTACCTGCCCGGTTTGTCGTTGAGCTGGTACGAGCACGCGCCGCTCGGGCGGGGACCGGCCGGCCGCACCATCCGCAGCGGCGCGCCCTCTTTCGTCAACGATATCCTGATCGAGCCCTCCTTCAAACCCTGGCGTGACAGCGCGATCAAGCATGGTTATCGGGCGGTAGTGACCCTGCCGCTGCAAGAACAGGGGCGTACCTTTGGCTTGTTGGCCCTGTTTTCCGATAAGGTCCTCGCCGTTGGTGGCGAGGAAATCCATTTATTGCAACAAATGGCAAACGATATTGCCTTCGGCATCGGCAACCTGCGGGCGCAGTCAGCCCAGCGCGCCGCGACTGCCCGCATCGAGGAACAAGCGTCGCTGCTGGACAAGGCGCAGGACGCAATCTTCGTGCGCGGCCCCGACAACCGGGTGCGTTTCTGGAACAAGGGGGCCGAGCGGCTCTATGGATACAGCGCGGCCGAAGCGATCGGCGCGCCGATTGCCGAGATGCTGTACGCCAGCGCCGAAGCAGTCGAACAGGCAACCGACACCACCCTGCGTGAAGGCGAGTGGAATGGCGAACTCGTGCAACGCCGGCGCGATGGCACCATGCTCACCGCCGAATGCCGCTGGACCCGGGTGATGGACGAGCAGACGCGGCGCATGTCGATCCTCGCGATTCATACCGATATCTCGCAGCGCAAGGCTGCGGCCCATGAAATCGAGCAACTGGCGTTTTATGACCAGCTGACCCGCTTGCCGAACCGGCAGCTGCTCGTCGAACGCTTGGGTCACCTGCAAAAGCGCACTGCCCGCACCGGGCAGATCGGCGCCGTGCTGTTCATCGATCTCGATAACTTCAAGACCTTGAACGACACCCTCGGCCATGCACGCGGTGACCAGTTGCTGCAGGTCGTGGGTACCCGCCTGCTCGCTTGCGTGCGAGAAAACGATACCGTGGCGCGCTTCGGCGGTGATGAATTCGTCATCAGCCTGGCAGACCTCGATCTCGACGCAGAGGCCGCACGCAGCAAGGCGTTGATGGTCAGCGAAAAAATCCTGGAATCGATGCGCCAGCCGATCATGCTCAGCGATCATCAGCACCAGGGCAGCTGCAGCATCGGCATTGCGCTGCTCGACAATCAGGACGACACCATTGACGACCTGCTCAAGCGCGCGGATCTGGCGATGTATCGCGCCAAGGCAAGTGGCCGCAATGCCGTGTGCGTGTTTACGCCGAACATGCAGATCGAGGTCAATGCACGCGTCGAGAAGGAAGCCGATCTGCGTCGCGCGATGGTGCAAAAGGAATTCATTCTTCATTACCAGCCACAAATTGGGCATCAGGGCGAGATCCTCGGTGCAGAGGCACTCGTGCGCTGGCAACACCCGCAGCGCGGCATGGTTTCACCACTTGAATTCATTTTCCTGGCAGAGGAAATCGGCTTGATCCATGCGCTTGGCCGTTGGGTGCTGGAAACCGCCTGTCGCCAGTTCGTGGCCTGGTCCCGGCCGGACAGTCCGCTCAAGCGACTGGAAAAGCGGCGCACGACCTGCATGATGGTTGCGGTCAATGTCAGCGTGCACCAGTTCCGCCATGCGGACTTTGTGGA
>JAYTLK010000172.1:0-5296 GCA_043729515.1 Herminiimonas sp. | reverse complement strand
CTAGGTCCTGCGGATTGGCGCCCAGCGAATTGAGTCCCTTGATGACATCGGCCAGAGATGCGCCACCGCGCACAACCTGCAGCGCACTGCCGGCCTGACTGATCTCGACCTGCGAACGCTGGGCCACGACGGTGCTGCCGCCCGACAGCGGGCCGGGCTGGCTGATGACGGGTTCGGTATTGATGACCACAGTCAAATTCCCGTGCGCCACGGCGCAATCCTGAATCCGAACGGCCTGGTTCATCACGACCGAGCCGGTGCGGGCGTTGATGACAACCTTGGCGATGGCCTGCTCGGGCGCCACATCAATATTCTGTATGCGCGCCAAAAAACTGACACGCTCTTCGGGCCTGGCCGGGGCCGTGACCTGAATCACCCGCGCGTCCAGCGCGGTGGCGGTGCCGGGGCCGAGGTTGCGGTTGATGGCGTCAACGGCCTTTTGCACGGTGCCGAAATCGGTGGTGTTCATTTCGAGCAGCAAGGTGCCATCGCCGCCCAGCGGGGACTCAACCGCCCGTTCGACAATAGCGCCGGCCGGAATGCGCCCGGACAGCAGCTGGTTGATCTTGACCTGTGTGCCGCCGGCCGATGCGCCCGCGCCGCCTATCACCATGTTGCCCTGGGCAAGTGCATAAACCTGACCGTCAGCGCCTTTCAAGGGCGTCATCAGCAAGGTGCCGCCCCGGATGCTCTTGGCGTTACCCATCGACGACACCGTCACGTCGAGCGTCTGCCCGGGCTGCGCGAAGGCAGGCAGGGAAGTGGTGACCATGACGGCAGCGACATTCTTCAATTGCAGCGTGGTGCCGGCGGGCAGGTTCACGCCCATCTGCGCCAGCATGCTGACCACGCTCTGCACCGTGAACGGTGTCTGCGTGGTCTGGTCGCCGCTGCCGTCGAGACCCACCACGAGACCATATCCAATCAACTGGTTCTGCCGCACGCCCTGAATCGTCGCCAGGTCCTTCAGGCGTTCGGCGCGGCTGTCGATGCAATAGACCAGGCCGGTGGCCAGGATGCACATGGCCAGCGCGGCATTGAGACGGCGGCGTGGAACAGCAAACAGGTGATGGCGGTGTGGCATGAAAACTCCGTTCACAGTGGCAGCGCGCTCAAGAAAAATCGGGTCAGCTGCGACATCACGTCGGCCTTGTCGAGCCGGGTGTTGGTGCGGTATTCGACGCGGGCATCGGCCACCTGGGACGACGGCACCGTGTTGCCGGCGACGATCGTGTCAGGATTGATCACCCCGGAGAACCGGATGAATTCAGCGCCGCGATCGAAGGCGATCTGCTTTTCCCCCGAGACGACCAGATTTCCGTTGGGCAGGACGTCGATCACCGTCACGCCGATGAAGCCGTTGAAATTGTTGCTGGAGCTGGCAGCGCCCTTGTCTTCGAATTTGCTCGATGCGCTGGCAGAGGCTGCGAACCTGCCGGTGACCGAACCCGGCAAGCCGAAGATCGATGGTGCTGCGGCCGTGATGCTGTTGGTCTTGCTGGCCGAGTCGCCGGCAGCCTTGGCAGCAGTGGTTTTTTCGTTGATGACGATCGTCAGCAGGTCGCCGACCAGTCGCGCCCGGCGATCCTCGAACATCGGCCGATAGGATGCGGCCTGAAAGATTGCGCCGTTCGTTGGTGCAGCAACCCGAGTGGCCTGCGGGGCGGCGGTCGTCGGCGACTGGACGATCGAACTCGGCACGGTGGCGCAGGCGCCAAGCGCAATGCTGGCCAACACGAGCGCAGTCCGGCCGGACGACAGCAAGATGGCACGTCGAGCGCGCATCCGGTCTCGTTTGCCACGCGTCGCAAAACAGGCTGGTCGGATCATGATGTCGACTCCACTCTCACAACTGCGACAGGCGCTGCAGCATCTGGTCGGAAGTCGTGATTGCCTTGCTGTTGATTTCATAGGCGCGCTGGGTCTGGATCATGTTGACCAGTTCCTCGACCACGTTCACGTTCGAGGTCTCGACATAGCCTTGTGAAATCGTGCCGGCGCCATTGCTGCCCGGCGTGTTCGTGCTTGGACTACCGGACGATCCGGTTTCCACATACAGGTTCTCGCCCTTGCTCTCCAACCCGGCCGGATTGATGAACGTGGTCAGCTGCAGCGCGCCGACCTGCGTTGGCGCTGCGGCACCTGCCGAAGTGACCGACACCGTGCCATCGCGGCCCACCGTGATGGTCTGGGCATTGGCGGGAATCGATATTGCCGGCTGGATGACGAAGCCGCTGGATGTCACCAGCTGGCCCTGGTTATCGACCTGGAACGAGCCGTCGCGGGTATAGGCCGCCGTGCCGTCGGGCTGCAGCACCTGGAAGAAGCCGTCGCCGTTGATCGCCAGATCCTTGGAATTGCTGGTCTGCTGCAGATTACCTTGCGTAAAAATCCGTTCGGTGGCGACCGGACGCACGCCAGTGCCCAACTGCAGGCCACTGGGCAATTGCGTCTGTTGCGACGACTGCGCACCCGGCTGGCGGATGGTCTGGTACAGCAGGTCTTCGAACACCGCGCGCGAGCGCTTGAACCCGGCCGTGCTGACGTTGGCCAGGTTATGGGCAGTCACGTCCATCTGCGTCTGCTGGGCGTCCAAACCGGTCTTCGAAATCCATAGCGAACGAATCATTTTTTTCTCCTGAAAACGCCTTCATTGTGCGGCGATGGCAATCAGCTCAAATTCAGGAGCTGACCTGCTTTCGCAGCGTTGCTCTCGGCATTCTTCAACAAACTCATGTGCATCTCGAACTGGCGCCCGAGGCTGATCATGTTGACCATCGCATCGACGGCATTGACATTGCTGCCTTCGAGCGCGCCACCGGCCACCCGCACCGCCGGATCGGCATCGGATTCGCCGCCGGCGGCCAGGCGAAACAGGCCGTCGTCACCCCGCACCAGCGAACTCTCCGGCGGGTTGACCAGCTTGATGCGGCCGATGGTGTTGGCCTGGCCGGGCTTGCCGGCGCGCTCGGTCGAGGAGATGGTGCCGTCGCTGGCGATCGACACGTTCACGTCCGGCGGGATGCTGATCGGGCCACCGTCGCCCTGCACCGCCAGGCCACCCGCGGTCTGCAGCACGCCGTTCTCGCTGGTTTTGAGGCTGCCCTGTCGGGTGTAGGCCTCGGAGCCGTCGGCCATCTGCACCGCGATCCAGCCCTTGCCCTGCACCGCGACATCCAGCGAACGGCCGGTCTCGTGATGCACGCCCTGGCTGAAATCCGATCCGACGGAGGAATCGACGACGAAGGTACGGGTCGGCATGGCCTCGCTTACCACCGGAATCGCCCGGAATGCATCGAGCTGCGCCCGAAACCCGGTGGTGCTGACATTGGCCAGGTTGTGCGCCGTGTTGGCCTGCTGCTCCATGATGTGCTTGGCGCCGGTCATGGCGGTGTAGATCAGACGGTCCATCGTTGCCTCCTGCTTCTTCGATTACATCGCTTTACTTAACGCAGATTCACCAATGTCTGCAATACCTGATCCTGGGTCTTGATGGTCTGCGCATTGGCCTGATAAACCCGCTGCGCCGTGATCATGTTGACCAGCTCGGCCGTCAGGTCGACATTCGAATCCTCGACCGCCGACGATTGCAACACGCCCAGGCTGCCCGAGTTCGGCGTGCTGACCAGCGCCGGTCCGGAACCCGAGGATTCGGCCCACAGATTGTTGCCCAGCGGCTGAAGGCCATTCACGTTCGCGAAATTCGCCAGCACCACCTGGCCGAGGGTGGTCGACTGGCCATTCGTGTAGCGGCCGGTGATGATGCCGTCGGCACCGATGTTGAAGCCGGACAGACGGCCCGAAGCAAAGCCATCCTGCTTGAGCGAATTGACGCTGAAGGTCGAGCCGTATTGCGTGGTGCCGGTGTAATTCAACGCCACCGTGAACGGCGAGGCCGCGCCGGAGGCGACCGTGATCGGCGCCTGCATCTGGCCCGGCGCAGGCGGTGTCGAGGCGACGGTGTCGATCGAACCATCGGTCTTGAAGACCAGTTGTCCCAATTTGCCGTTGCCCATCGGCGTGGTCAGCAGCTTGTCGTCGGCTGCGCCATAGACATCCCAGGCGCCCTGGGTGGCGGGCGCAACCGGGCCGCTCTTGACATAAAAGGTTTGCAGCACGTGGGAGACGCCCAGGCTGTCGAAGACCGACACCGAGGTCGAATTGGTGTAGGTCGTCGGATCGTTCAGGTTGAATGCCGGGATGGCTGGAATCACCGGCTTGTTCGAATCCAGGTTCAGCACCGCATCGACGGTCTTGCTCTGCTTCGGTGCCAGATCCGACGTGTTCATCTGCAGGTCGCCAGGGGCGCCGGTGGAAAGCACGCCATTGGTATTGGCGGTATAACCCGTCAGGCGCGAGCCACCGGCATTGACCACGTAACCATTTTTATCCAGCGAGAACTGGCCATTGCGGCTGTAGGAAATCGTGCCGTTGTTCGCCACCCGAAAAAAACCGCCGCCGTTGATCGCCAGGTCGAGCGGATTGTTCGATGCCGTCACATTCCCCTGCGTGAAAGCCTGGGCGACCTGGGACACCTTCACGCCGATGCCAACCTGTGTCGAGCCATTGCCACTGCCCGAGAGAGAACTGGCGAAGACATCGGCGAACTCCGCCTGCGACGACTTGAAGCCGACCGTGTTGGAGTTCGCCACGTTGTTGCCGATGGCTTCGAGCTGCTTCGATGCGGCATTCAGGCCGCTCAATCCCTGCTGAAAACTCATGCTTTTCTCCTGGCCCCGAGGGCATTACGTTGGATGATGATTCGATGAAGCTGGAGCCCGGCTGCGCCCCCGGTACGGTACGAAGCGGTTCTGCCGCCTAGAAGAATTGCCTGACCGATGCCAGCTCGACCGCGCCCATCTCCGGCACATTCAATCTGACGCCGTGCGCGTTGGTCGACACGCTCGCGACCTGGCCATACGACAGCGCCGTCGCCGCGCTTTTCGTGCCGGCGCGGGTTGTCTCGATCTCGACGGTGTATTTGCCGTCCGGCGCCGTCGTGCCACCGTCGGTCTTGCCATCCCAGGCCAGCGGGAGCGTGCCCACCGACTGCGCGCCCAGGTTCATGGTGTGGATTGCCTTGCCGGCGCCGTCGCGAATCGTCACCTTCAGGGCATCGGCCGCTTCGGTAAGGTCCACGCCCATGACGGCATTGCCACCGGCAAGCGTGGTGGACGAGCCTGGAATCAGCACGCCATGACCGATCAACGAGGCAGCCTGCAGCGACTGGCTGGATTGATAACTGCTCTGCAGCGCCGTCAGCGTCGTGTTGAGCTTGTCGATGCCGTTGACGGTG
>JAYTLK010000171.1:0-11050 GCA_043729515.1 Herminiimonas sp. | reverse complement strand
GCCTTTTTTCGTTACCACATGCAGGAATTGCGGCCCTTTCAGATGCTTCAGGTTCTGCAAGGTTGGCACCAGTGATTCCAGATCATGGCCGTCGATCGGGCCGATGTAGTTGAAGCCGAATTCCTCGAACATCGTGGCCGGCACCACCATGCCCTTCGCATGTTCCTCGAAGCGCTTGGCGAGTTCCAGCACCGGGCCCGGCAGCACCGTCTTGCCGACATTCTTGGCAGCCGCGTAGAACTTGCCGGACATGAGCCGTGCCAGATAGCGGTTCAAGGCACCGACCGGCGGCGAGATCGACATGTCGTTGTCGTTCAGGACCACCAGCAGGTTGATGTCCTCATGGATGCCGGCATTGTTCAACGCTTCGAAGGCCATGCCGGCGGTCATTGCGCCATCGCCGATGACGGCGATCGCATGCCGGGTCTCGCCCTTGGCGCGGGCGGCCATTGCCATGCCGAGCGCGGCCGAAATCGAGGTCGAGGAATGTGCCGTGCCGAAGGTGTCGTATTCGCTCTCGTCGCGCCGTGGAAATCCCGAGATGCCATCCAGTTGACGCAAGCTGTGCATGCGCTCGCGGCGCCCGGTCAGGATCTTGTGCGGATAGGTCTGGTGGCCGACATCCCAGACGATCCGGTCTTCCGGCGTGTTGAAGACGTAATGCAAAGCGATCGTCAGCTCCACCGTGCCCAGGTTGGACGACAGATGGCCGCCGGTCTTGGAGACCGAATCAAGCAGATAGGCGCGCAGTTCATTGGCCAGCGGATGCAACTGCGAGCGTGTCAGACGGCGCAGGTCGGCCGGCACGTTTATTTTTTTAAGTAGATCCATGATCAGGTCTTCCGTTGCACGATCAGATCGGCCAGTGCGCCCAAGTGCGCCGCAGCGGCACCGAACGGCAGCAGCGCGGCATGCGCCTCGGCGCGCAATGTCTGGGCCAGTGCCTGCGATTGCGCCAGCCCCAGGATCGAGACATAGGTCGGCTTGTTGTCGGCCGCATCCTTGCCGGCCGTCTTGCCCAGCGTTGCCGAATCGGCGGTCGCGTCGAGCACATCGTCGACCACCTGGAATGCCAGGCCGATGGCGTCCGCATAACGCGCAAGCGCCGCGACCTCGCCCTCGTCGAGCGCCTTGCCGCACCACGCGCCCAGCAGCACGGCCGCCTGCAGCAAGGCGCCGGTCTTCATGCGGTGCATCCGTTCCAACTGGATCTGATCAAGCGTGATGCCGACGCTGGCCAGGTCGATCGCCTGCCCGCCGCACATGCCGCGCGAACCGGCTGCATCGGCCAGGAGCCGCACCAGCGCGATCTGGCGCGCCGGCGGCAGGTCGATGCCATCGTCGGCTAGCATCCGGAACGCCTGTGCCTGCAAGGCGTCGCCCACCAGCAGCGCGGTCGCTTCGTCGAACTGGACATGGACGGTGGCTTTTCCACGCCGCAAGGCGTCGTCGTCCATGCAGGGCAAATCATCATGCACCAGCGAGTAGGCGTGAATCAGTTCGACGGCAACCGCCGCCTTTGCCAGAGCGGCTGGCGGCGCATCGAACAGCGCGCCGGCCGCATGCACCAGCAGCGGCCGCACGCGCTTGCCGCCACCCAGCACCGCATAGCGCATCGCAGCATGCAACCGGCCGGGTGCCACATCGCTCGCCGGCAGCGCCGCCTCCAGGCTGCGTTCGGCGCTTTCCTGCACGGCCCGCATCCAGTCGGCAAAGCCGCCCTGCACGCTCACTCGCTGCCTTCGCCGGCGGACATGGCAGGCGACACCGGTTTCAGCACATCGCCCTCGAGCATCTTGACCTGCTGATCGACTCGTTCGAGCTGGGCCCCGCAGAAGCGCACGAGTTCGGCTCCACGGCGATAAGCCGCCACCGATTCTTCCAACGGCAGTTCACCGGACTCCATCTGCGCCACCAGTTGTTCCAGCTCGGCCATGGCCTCTTCAAAAGAAGCGGGGGCGATGGAACCGGGTTCCTGCGAAATTTTTTTGACCATGGGAATGAGAGACCTGGAATGCAGCGATAACTTCCCATTCTAAAACAATCCGCCCGCCACGGCGTGGGGTAACAGGGTGCCCGGTGTGACGGTCGGTTGCAGGCACCCGGTCGGCCAACCCGCTTCGGGTATAATCGGGGGTTCTGTCCAAAATTTCCTCTTCATCGGTTTCGACTCGTTTGAACTGTGGTTTTTGCGGATTCTTTCCTCTTAGGTTGGTGCAAATTAATTTGGGGGTGGGGATGTCCGATCTGGCTAGTCTCGCCAAGCTCGCGCGCTCTGATGCGCAGTTGCCGGTGAGCGTGTATTTCGACGAATCACTGCTGCAACAGGAAATCCGCCAGCTGTTTCAGGCCGGCCCGCGCTACGCCGGCCACGCGCTCATGGTTCCCGAAACAGGCGACTATGCAACGCTTCCGTGGGAGAACGAAGGCCGCATGCTGGTGCGCAACCAGGGCGGCATCGAACTGCTTTCCAACGTCTGCCGTCACCGCCAGGCCAAGATGCTCGACGGCCGCGGGCACGCCGCCAACATCGTCTGCCCGTTGCACCGCTGGACCTATGATTTGAAAGGCGCGCTGATCGGCGCGCCGCATTTCGGCGAAACCCCGTGCCTGAATCTGGCCGGTACGCCCCTGCAGGAATGGAACGGCCTGCTGTTCGAGCGCAACGGCGTCGACATCGCCGCCGTGATGCAGAAGCTGACGAACAATGCGCCGTTGATGCGCCAGTTCGATTTCAGCGGCTACCTGCTAGACCATGTCGAAATCCACGAGTGCAACTACAACTGGAAAAGCTTCATCGAAGTCTATCTGGAGGACTATCACGTCGAGCCGTTTCATCCGGGGCTCGGCAGCTTCGTCACCTGCAGCGATTTGCGCTGGGAGTTCGGCGAGAACTACAGCGTGCAGACGGTCGGCGTGCATCAGGCGCTGGCAAAGTCCGGCACCCCGGCCTACCGCCGCTGGCAGGAAGAGGTGCTGAAATTCCGCCGTGGCGAGGCGCCTCCCTTCGGCGCAATCTGGCTGACGCTCTATCCGAACATCATGGTCGAGTGGTATCCGCACGTGCTGGTGGTCTCGACCGTCTGGCCGCGCGGCCCGCAAAAGACGACCAACGTGGTCGAGTTTTACTATCCGGAAGAAATCGTGTTGTTCGAGCGGGAGTTCATCGACGCCGAACGGGCCGCCTATCGCGAGACCTGCGTGGAAGATGATGAGATCGCCCAGCGGATGGATGCCGGACGCAAGATCCTGCTGGAGCGGGGCGTCAACGAAACCGGCCCGTATCAATCGCCGATGGAAGATGGCATGCAGCATTTCCATGAATGGTATCGCCGTCAAGGCATGATCTGAGGGCATGGCCGTTGGCGCAGCTGCGCCTTCTGCATCGCTTTACTGCCTGTCGCTGCATCGCTGCTCCAACACGCCGACAGTCGGCGGCAGCGTTCCCTTTTTCTTTTACGATCCCGCCTGCATGCAATCACTCTGGATGCTCTTCGCCAGCTTCGCCTTCGCCATCATGGGCGTGTGCGTCAAGCTGGCCTCGGCCCAGTATTCGACCACTGAAATCGTGCTGTACCGCGGCCTGACTGGCGTGCTGTTCCTGGGCCTCTACACCCGTCTGAGCCACGGCAGTTTGCGCACGCCCTTCGGCCTGCATCACCTGTGGCGCGGCACCATCGGCGTGACCGCCCTGTGGCTCTGGTTCTCGTCGATCACGCTGCTGCCGCTGGCCACCGCCATGACGCTGAATTATCTGGCACCGATCTGGATGGCGGCCATCCTGTTCATCGGCGGCTGGCTGCGCGGGCAGAAACGCTTCGAGTGGGGGCTGGTGGCTGCCATCGCGATGAGTTTCGTTGGCGTGACCCTGATGCTGCGCCCGGCGGTGCATGCCGACCAGTGGCTGGGTGCGACCGTCGGCCTGGTTTCGGGCGGCCTGTCGGCGCTGGCCTATCTCCAGGTGCGCCAGCTGGGTCTGCTGGGTGAGCCGGAATACCGGGTCGTGTTCTATTTTTCGTTGACGGGCACAGTGGCCGGTCTGCTCGGCACCGTCTTCGGCCATGCCTTTGCCGCCGATCCGCATTTCGGCTGGCATGCGCATGATGCGCGGGGTGCGGCGCTGCTGGCTTCGATCGGTGTCACCGCCACCATCGCACAGATGGCAATGACCCGCGCCTACCGCCTCGGCAAGACACTGGTCACGGCCAACCTGCAGTATTCCGGCATCGTTTTTTCGAGCCTGTGGGGCATTCTGATCTGGGGCGATCTGCTGGGGCCGATGAGCTGGCTCGGGATCGGCATCATCCTGGTCAGTGGCCTGACGGCGACGTACTTGAACAGCCGGGCCGGCGCCGGCGGCGTCCCTGCCAAGGCTGCCGATGCTCCTGGCCTCTCCCAGACTGTCGGCTCACCGGACCGTGCCGGTGCTGCCGGTGTTGCCAATCATCATTGCTCTCCCAAATTGAAAAGGACGCGCCATGGCCGCCACTGACTCCGCTCCATTCACCAGCCTGATCGATGCCACTACCCTGGCGCAGCACCTTGGCAAACCGAATTGGGTCGTGCTGGATTGCCGGCATGATCTGGCCGCCCCGGCCGCGGGGCGGGATGCCTACGCCGCCGGCCACATTCCCGGCGCACGATTTGTCTCGATCGACGACGATCTATCCGACAAGACGCCAGCCGCCGATGGCCACTTCCGCGGCCGGCATCCGCTGCCGCAGCGTGCCGCCTTCATCGCTACCTTGCGCAGCTGGGGCATCGACGACGCGACCCAGGTGGTGGCCTACGATGCGGCAGGCGGAATGTTTGCCGCCCGCCTGTGGTGGATGTTGCGCTGGGTCGGGCATCCAGCTGTGGCGGTGCTCGACGGCGGCCTGCCGGCGTGGGTCGCCGCCGCGCAGCCGCTCTCGACGGCATCGATCAGCGTGATTCCCGCAGGAGCGATCAGCGCGCGCCAATCGCTGGTGGCGACCGTTTCCGCAGCCGATCTCGTTGCCAACCTGGCCGAGCAGAAATACACGGTGGTCGACGCCCGCGCGCCGGACCGGTTTCGCGGAGAAAATGAAACGCTCGATCCGGTCGGTGGCCATATTCCGGGCGCAAGGAACCGGTTTTTCAAGGACAACCTGGAGCCGGACGGACGATTCAAATCTGCGGCTGCCTTGCGCACAGGTTTTGCCGGATTGGTCGACCATCCGGCGACCGCAGTGATGCAATGCGGCTCGGGCGTCACCGCCTGCCACAACCTGCTGGCGCTGGAGGTTGCCGGCCTGCCCGGCGCGGCTCTTTACCCTGGCTCGTGGAGTGAATGGTGTGCAAATCCGACCCGGCCGGTGGCGATCGGGTCCGATTGATCGACCAGCCGGCCCTGCCTACAGGTCGCGTTTTGGATCGGAAGGTTTCTCCGGCAGACCGCACAGCATCGCCGGGCAATGGATCGGATAATCCTGCGGCTGCTCCTTGTGCGCCTTGAATTCACCCTGCGGATCCGTGATGATCCAGGTGATGCCACCGCCTGACAATTGCGGCACCGTCGCACCTGCGATCGTCACTGGAAACCGTGGCGTACCGGTAAATTTGTTCATCCATGTTGCATCGTTGGCGCCGCGGCTGATGACATGGTAGTCGAGCCGGTCCTGGCTGAGGAAGAACTGCATCTGGCGCCGGTTGTCCGGGCAGCGATCGTTTTCGGCGTGCACCGCGCCATCCGTCAGTGCGCCGACGATCAAGGCGTCGCAGCAGTGGATGTCGCCGTGCAGAACCCCACTGGGGTTTAGCCTGCCGGCGATACCGATCGCGTCGCCATAGCAGTTGGTCTCGGCCTCGGAGAAGCGCGGGCTGTGATAACGGCGATAGGTTCGTGAGTCGACGCACAGCAGCGCCATGTCCGGTGCATAGGCGTTGTGGCTGACCAGGTACGCCTTGTACTCGTCGAGCGCTTGCGGATCACACTGTTGCAATGAATCGAGCGTCGGCGGATTCGCCCGTTGCGAATAAGCTGCCTGTGCGTTGACCGTCACCATCGCATTTTTCACCGGCCAGCCTACGGCTGCCAGTTTCGCCAGCATGCGCAGCGTTTTATTGGTCGTCGGACGGTGTGCGCCGGAAGCCACTGCTGCCCGGTACACGCCGAACGGCCGTGTCAGGCGGGCAAGGTCTCTTGGCATCCGTGCGGACTCCTTCTCGTAGGGCGATTCACGCGCCACCACTGCGGCTGATCCGCCCGCCACCGGGCCAACAATCGCTTCTTGCGCAACTGCCGGCACGCCCGTGAAAAAATTGAATGAAGTGGTTTTCATCAGTTCAGCGCCTGGAAAGTTTTTTGGCGCGAACCCGAATCAGGGACCGATCGCATGACGTCCGGTCAAGGAGTCCCGGCACGAAGATGCATGAGGCCAAACTGTTTCTATGATGAATCTGCGTGTCACGCCAGAGCCGCACTATGCCTGCGGCAAGAAATCCGGCGCACCGACAGGCGCTGGAATGCGCGTGTTTACGAACGATTTAGGATGTTCGTGCGCATTGCAGGACGAGCGCGCCAACGGCGGACCCCCGCAATGATCGATCATTCAGCGAGCTCTCAATGACCGTACCGCGTCAGCACCAGCACCAGCACCACGCCCAGGGCCACCAGCAGAACCTGGGGAATCGTTTCCCGCACTGTTGCCCGGCGCTGCATCTGCGGCATCAGGTCGCTCAACGCGATGTAGATGAAGCCGGAAGAGGCGAACACCAGCACATACGGAATCCATTCCAGCCCGCGCTCCAGCATGACATAACCGAGCACGCCGCCGACCACCGCCATCAGGCTGCAGATCAGGTTGTAGACATATGCCCGGGTGCGCGAAAAACCGGCATTGAGCAGCACGATGAAGTCACCGATCTCCTGCGGGATTTCATGGGCGATGATGGCCAGCCCGGTCACCAGCCCCAGCTTCGGGTTGGCGATGAAGGCAGCGGCAATCAGGATGCCGTCCGTAAAATTATGCATGCCGTCGCCCACCAGGATCATCCAGCCGGCCCTGCCGGCTTCATGCGCATCATGCCCATGATGATGGTGATGGCCGTCGCCCTCGTGATGATGCGAGTGGCGCAGGATGGCAAATTTCTCCAGCAGAAAAAATGCCAGCAATCCGGCCAGCAGGGTGGCAAACAGCGTGCGTGGATCGGCCTTCGATTCGAAGGCTTCCGGCAGTGCATGCAGCAACGAGGTCGACAGCATGATGCCGACCGACAGGCTGACCATGCGCTCGACCATCTTCGAGAGCAGCGAAAACGAAAAGATGGCGGCGGCAGTGATGCTGGCGACACCGGCGATCATGGTGGCCAGCAGGATGGAAACCAGGGTCGGATTAATTTTTTATCTCGTTATGGGTAGTGCGCAGCCGGTCGTACGCAACCGGCCGTATTCAGCCGATGATGCACGGCTGATTTTGCGGGCTCGCAGATTACACCACAAGGTGCAGCGCTGCGGAATCCCTCCGGTCAGATGCGCCGGACGGACGGCGTCAGATCACGGCGTTGGCGCGGAACCAGGCCAGGGTGCGGGCAAAGCCATCCTTGGCATCAGCGGCGACATAGCTGGGCCGGTAGTCGGCATGGAACGCGTGGCCGGAATCCGGATAGACGATGAACTCCGACTTGCTCGTGCCCTTGGCCAGCGCCGCCTTCATCTGTTCGACGGTGGTCTGCGGAATACCGTCGTCCTTGCCGCCATACAGGCCCAGCACCGGGGCCTTCAACGTCCCCGCGATGTCGACCGGATGATTCGGCGTCAACGCGGTCTTGTCACCGACCAGACGGCCATACCAGGCAGCGCCGGCCTTCACGTTCGGATTGTAGGCGGCATACATCCAGGTGATGCGCCCGCCCCAGCAGAATCCGGTGATCGCCAGCTTGTCGGCATTGCCGCCGTTTGCCTTGGCATAGGCGACGCAGGCGTCCAGATCCGTCATGACCTGGGCGTCAGGCACCTTCGAGATGACTTCCTTGTAGAGCTCGGCGATGGTGCCGTATTGGGCCGGGTCGCCCTGGCGCACGAACAGGTCCGGCGCCAGCGCCAGGTAACCGAGCTTGGCGAAGCGGCGGGCCACATCGGCGATATGTTCATGCACGCCGAAGATCTCGGAGATCACCAGCACCACCGGCAAATTGCTGCGGCCTTCCGGCTGGGCCCGATAGACCGGCACTTTCTGGCCATTGACGGTTAGCATGACTTCACCAGCCGTCAGGCCGACGCTGTCGGTCTTGATCACGGTCTGCGCCATGACTGGCAGCACGGCGGCAGCGAAGCCGGTGCCGAGTGCGGTTTTCAGGAAACCGCGGCGACCGTTCTCGGTTGGTTGGGGTGAGCCAACCAGGCTCTGGAAATCTTGGTCGAAATTGCTGTCGTTGGGCATGCAGGTCTCCTGGGTAACATCGTCGAACGCATTGCACGCATCGAGATTACTTTTTTATCTAGATTAAATTCTTTCGAGATAATACCCAAGATTCAAACAGGGCGGCAGCTTGGCCACGTTTTGTTTTTCCGTCATTCGCCTGCCGGGCGATTTTCAACGATCGGTATCCCCGCAACTCTCTCCCACACTGCGATACCGGCGCTCCATACGACAATTTCAACCAACAACTGCTTGTTCGCAAACGAAGAAATGCATTCTTGTCGCTCCATAAATCGCTGGATTTTTACGTGCGTATTCTTAAAGAGCGGTTCGTGGTCCAGGAAAAGCCTTGGCCACGCAATCCACATTCACGATCCGGACGCCTGACTACCTGAACATGTCCAAACCGATGCACAGCGCTCGGCTGCATGCGACATTCGGTTTTTCGGTGGTTGTCTTGCTGAACCTGCCATCGCTAAAACTTTTAAATCTGAAGGACTTTTCCAGTGCGAACACAATCCAAAACGGCCAGCTTTGGTACCCCGCCTGCAGCCCACGATTCGACAGAGCAAGGCAACTCTCACACCGTATCCGGCACAGCGACCTTGTCCAACAGGGAGCGAAAAAAACGGCAGGATGCTGCCATCGACCGCTGGGCAACAGTATCAGGCTGCTCATCGAAGGTCACCACGGCATTGAAGAACGCGGTAAATCCTCCGCGCCGCCTGGGAATCTTTACACCGGCAAAAGCGACGGCATTCAAACTCAAGGTCAATCTGTTCGAAAGTTTGCCACCTGAAATTGGTGAAATTCCCGATTTGTTGGAGCTCAATCTTAGCTTCAATTGTCTACGTAGTTTGCCTTTGGAAATATCCAAACTGTCGACCTTGCGGCGCTTGGATTTATCGTCGAACAAATTTACATCCATACCTGCTGGCGTGCTGGCATTACCGCAAAATTGCGACATCGATTTTCGTTACAATCCGTTGCCCGAACATGAAATTCTTGCAATGCGCGCCCTCGTGTCACAGCGAAGCGACGCGCGCCGACCTCTACCGCGACTACGCTTGCCGTCAATTGCCGCAGATAAAGGTACGCTACGCGAAGCAGCCGAGAAAAAACACGACAATGTGTTCGAACCGATTATCTATGAAACTTTTTTGGAAAGGCTGGTAGGACTGGTCAGTGAGCATGCGCGTCAAACGAACGGGCGTGAGATCAGTGAGACTGCACTCTGCAAAGTAACGATGGACGCATTTTGGGAAGGAATTGTCGAAATCAAGCAACAAGGTGCTGCAGGGAAAAAATACGCGGAACAGGCAGTGGAAGGATTGGAGATCGTAGAGTCCGATAATTCGTTTACCGGTGGTTTCGACGAAGGTGGGGCTTTTTTCGAAGGGTTCGACGACCCTTCCGGCTTTGATTGTTCAAGCAAATCCGTGTTGCAATATGTAATGTTCGATCTTGATGCACAAATTTTACGCACACCCCAGGCATATCGTGCTGAAGCAAAACGCAATGCAATTACGTTGCTGATCGATGCGCTTGCGGAACAAGACCAGGACTGCAAGGCAGGAAGATGTGAAGCGCTGATGCAAATGACCGGATTGCCGCTTTCAAGATATGCCCAGACACATCCAGAGGTCATCGGCAAGGCGACGATTCGTCATACCCCGCAGCAAATTCATGACCTGATATATGCAATTGCAAAAGAAGAGCTCGAATCCAAACTGAGACGGCCCTGGATGCATCCGGCATTGAAGAATGAACGCTTGCCGCTACCTGGCTTACGAGATGATGTGGCCCGTTCTGTTTATCATCGCCATGAATGGATAACGACAGAATCATTCAACAAGACAATGCAAGAGATCGAATCGGAATGGCCAACATTTCTTTCCCTGGTACGCGCGCAATCCGCACAAGCGAATTCGTGCCGCTGATGCCAGGCCGTTTGTGCATTGGCTGACCGATGCTTCAATGCGCCTTCTCCCAATTCGCCCCCACCCCAACCTCGGCAATCAGCGGCACCTTCAAGCTCGCCACGCCCGCCATCAGTTCCGGCAGCCGGATGCGCACCAGTTCCAACTCGGCTTCCGGCACTTCCAGCACCAGTTCGTCATGCACCTGCATGACCATCAATGACGCCAACTTCTCGGTTTCCAGCCAGTCCTGCACCGCCACCATCGACAGCTTGATCAGGTCGGCCGCCGTGCCCTGCATCGGCGCGTTGATGGCCGCACGTTCGGCGCCCTGACGGCGCGGGCCGTTCGGCGAATTGATTTCAGGCAGCCACAATCGCCGGCCGAACACGGTTTCGACATAGCCATGCGCCCGCGCCTGCAGGCGGGTACGGTCCATGAAGGCTTTGACGCCGGCAAACCGCAGGAAATATTTTTCAATGTAGCTTTGCGCGGCGCTGCGCTCGATCGACAGCGCGCTCGACAAGCCAAAGGCGCTCATGCCATAGATCAGGCCGAAGTTGATCGTCTTGGCATAGCGCCGCTGTTCGCTGCCGACTTCGTGCGGCGCCATTGAAAAGATTTCGGCGGCGGTCGCCCGGTGGATGTCCTCGCCTTCCGAGAACGCCCGCAGCATCGCCGGATCTTCCGACAAGTGCGCCATGATGCGCAGCTCGATCTGGGAATAATCTGCCGAGACAATGACCTTGC
>JAYTLK010000170.1:0-19212 GCA_043729515.1 Herminiimonas sp. | reverse complement strand
AGGCGAGCCTTGTCTGCGGCACTCATGGTAAACGACTGTGGCTGCTTCGTTCCCGACCTGACCAGGTTGGCCGTGCCACAATGCGCAGGGGCCCGCCGGTGGTGATTCTACCAGCAAAGCGCGGTAGCCTGAAGCGCAATCAAGCCACCCTGGTGGACTTCCACAAACACGGCAGCATGTGTGCCCGCTTCAAATGCCCAGACTCCCCCAGATCCGGTCCACATGCTCCTTCACCGCCGGCGTCATCGCGATCGTGCGGCCCCATTCGCGGCTGGTCTCGCCCGGCCACTTGTTGGTGGCGTCGATCCCCATCTTGCTGCCCAGCCCGCTGACCGGCGAAGCAAAGTCCAGATAATCGATCGGCGTCTGCTCGACCATCATGGTGTCGCGCGCCGGATCGACCCGGGTCGTGATGGCCCAGATGACTTCCTTCCAGTCACGGATGTTCACGTCTTCATCGACCACGACGATGAACTTGGTATACATGAACTGGCGCAAAAAGCTCCATACCCCGAACATCACACGCTTTGCATGGCCCGGATAAGCCTTCTTCATCTGCACCACGGCCATGCGATAGCTGCAGCCTTCCGGCGGCAGGTAGAAATCAACGATCTCGGTGAACTGTTTTTGTAACAGCGGGATGAAGACTTCATTCAGTGCGACGCCGAGAATTGCCGGTTCATCGGGCGGCTTGCCGGTGTAGGTCGAATGATAGATCGGGTCGCGCCGCATGGTGATGCGGTCGATGGTGAACACCGGGAAGCGGTCCTGCTCGTTGTAATAGCCGGTGTGGTCGCCGAACGGCCCTTCGAGCGCATGTTCGAAGCCGCTCGGATCAGTCGCATCCGGATAGACATGCCCTTCCAGCACGATCTCGGCCGAGGCCGGCACACGCAACTCGCTGCCAATCGCCTTGATCAGCTCCGTGCGGCTGCCACGCAGGAGACCGGCGAACTGGTATTCCGACAAGCTGTCCGGCACCGGCGTCACGGCACCCAGGATCGTGGCCGGATCGGCGCCGAGCGCCACGGCAATCGGGTACGGCTTGCCGGGGTTGGCAATGCTGTGCTCCCGAAAATCCAGCGCGCCGCCGCGATGGGCCAGCCAGCGCATGATGACCTTGTTGCGGGCAATCACCTGCTGTCGGTAGATGCCAAGGTTCTGCCGCTTCTTGTGCGGCCCGCGCGTGATGACCAGCCCCCAGGTAATCAAGGGAGCGATGTCGCCCGGCCAGCAATGCTGGATCGGCAGGCGCGCCAGGTCGACGTCATCGCCTTCCCAGACGATGTCGTGACAAGGCGCGCTGCGCAGTTCGCGTGGCGCCATGTCCCACACCGCCTTGACCAGCGAACCCAGGCCCAGCAGGTCCTTGACGCCCTTTGGCGGCTCCGGCTCCTTCAGTGCGGACAGCAACTGGCCGATGCGGCGCAGTTCACCCACGTCGTTGGCGCCCATGCCCAGCGCAACCCGCCGCGGCGTGCCGAAAAGATTGCCGAGCACCGGGATCGTGTGACCGGTCGGACGGTCGAACAGCAGCGCGGGGCCACCGGCACGCAGCGTCCGGTCGCACACCTCCGTCATCTCCAGATACGGTGAAACAGGTGCCGCCACATGCTTTAATTCACCGATAGATTGCAACTGAGAAATAAAATCCCGTAGATCTGAATATTTCATGGTTTTTTAATGGTTGTCATAACCAGAGCATGTGATTTAATTAACCTAGTCAAGTGATTGATTTTATTCAGATTTGCTGCAGTGCAGCGTAGTTATTAATACTTAAAAGTAATAGCTATTGCTTTCTATAGTATTGACTTGATATAAACGGCCTCCTACAATCCGCCCAAGTTGATGAACAGCGTCGCCCCCAGAGCCTCGGCAGCGCAGATCATGCTCGCATCAATTCACGGGACCGGGGTCCCACACCGCATTTTATGGAGTGTTTTCAAAAGGCGTCAGCCTTCTCCCCGAACCAGGTTGTCAGTTTTCAGTCACGAGCCGCGACGATCCCGTCTTGTGCCAACCGATTGAATTTACTGGCAATTCCGATGATTGCCGATTACGCCTGGCCTTACGCGACGGTGATCGGTGTTTTTGCTTGACGGTATCTTCAAGGTCCTACAGCCGATTTGCGTGGGTCCTTGGCGATGCCTTGGCATATCAGGAGTTTGCACCATGAATCGTTTCATCCAGGCTTCACGCCGGCTCGCTGCATCGCCGACATTCCAATCTTCCGCATTGACCGTCTTCGCGCGCGACACCGCCGCCGGTTTCGTCACAACGGTACACCATACCTTCATGATCCTTGGCGTCTCGGCCATCGGCGCACTGGCGCTGATGTTCGTGCGCCCGGACATCACCGACCAACTGAAGGCATTATCGCCATTCACGCTGGCCAGTGCACAAGAGCCGGTGCAACTGGTCGTGCCAGGGTCGATCGTGCTCATGCCGGCACCGCTTGCCTCGCCGGTGTCGCAGGCAAGCCATGCTGCCAGCGTGGCCGATGGCGCCGACGGCACGCGCGCCCCTGGCAAACGAACAGCCACTGAACGCCAGCAAGCGCTGGTGACGAACTGGCTGGCCAAAAAATACCGGGTCGCCGGCGATGCAGCCGACATGCTGGTATCCGCAGCCTACTCCACTGCACACGATATTCACCTCGATCCGCTGCTGATCCTGTCGGTCATGGCCATCGAGTCCGGCTTCAATCCCTTCGCGGAAAGCCCCGTCGGCGCGCAGGGCTTGATGCAGGTGATGTCGAAGGTGCATGTGGAGAAGTTCCAACCGCTCGGCGGCGTCAAGGCGGCATTGAATCCGGTAGCCAACATCAAGGTTGGCTCCCTGATCTTGAAAGATTACGTCACCCGTGGCGGTTCGATCGAAGCCGGCCTGAAACTGTATGTCGGCGCTGCCGCCTTCGATACCGATTTTGGCTATGGCTCGCGGGTGCTGGCGGAATATCGCCGCCTGAAGGAAGTATCCGTTGGCAAGAACGTGGCCGCGAATGCACCCGTGCTGGCCAACAAGGTCAAGCCAGCCGAACGTGCAGTCGAAGCACCGTCTGCTGTGCCTCCGGACGACAACACCGCCAGCGTGCCAGCGGACGACACAGCCAAGGTTGCCGCGTTATAAGCTGACTGTATGACCATCAAAAAAGGCGCCCGGCACACCGATTTTCAGGCGTGTTTCCAGCTTTTCGATGATTGTTCTCCCGACCTGCCGACGACGCTTTCCCTGGCACCTTCGGCGGTGCGCAAGCCTGCAACTGGCATGCGTCAGGCGCTACGCAACCGCCCTGCAAAAAACACCTTCAGCCGTGCCATTGCCTCGCGCAGATTGTCCATCGATGTGGCATACGAGATGCGCACATAACGATGTTCCGTGAAGGGTCCGAAATCCAGACCCGGCACCATCACCACCCCTGCCTGTTGCAGCATGTCCCGCGTCAAGCGGTCCGCATCATCATCGAGCGCACTGCAATCGGCATAGATGTAAAACGCGCCATCCGGCACCACCGGTACCACGAATCCCAATGATTCTAGTGCAGGGACCAGGTAATCGCGTCGGCGCCGGAATTCCTCCTTGCGCGACTCATACATCGCAATCGATCCTGGCGTGAAGCACGCCAGGGCAGCATGCTGCGCAATGCTCGACGCGCAGATGAACAGATTCTGCGCCAGCTTCTCCAGAGGAGCCACCAACGCCGGCGGCACCACCAGCCAGCCCAGGCGCCAGCCGGTCATGTTGAAATATTTCGAAAAGCTGTTGATGACGATGATGTCCTGATCCAGCGACAGTGCCGAGAACGGCGCCGAATCATAGGTCAGGCCCTGGTAGATCTCGTCGACGATGGTAAAGCCGCCATGCGCACGCACCGTCCGGTTGATCTTGCGAAGTTCTTCCGGCAGGATCGTGGTGCCGGTCGGGTTCGACGGCGACGCCAGCAACACGCCGCGCGTGGTCGGCCCCCAATGCTCCCGCACCACGGCATCCGACAGCTGGAACCGGTCCTCCGGGCCACTGGGAATCAACTTGGCGACACCATCGAACGCCGCCACGAAATGCCGGTTGCAAGGATAGGACGGATCCGGCATCAGCACTTCGGCGCCTTTTTCGACCAGCAAGGCGCATGCAAGCAACAGGGCAGCCGATGCGCCAGCCGTCACGATGATGCGTGAAGGCGCGATATCGAGACCATGGACCTGCGCGTAATGATCGGCGATGGCGCGGCGCAATGCCGGCAGACCGGTCGCCGACGTGTACTGCATGCGTCCATCCGCCATGGCCTGGGTGGCGGCAGCGACGACTTCCGGCGCCGCCGTGAAATCCGGTTCACCGATGCCCATGTGAATGATGTCACGGCCCTGGCGTTCCAGGTCGGCGGCCATCTTCGCCAGCTCCATGACATGGAACGGCGCGATGTGGTTGACACGGGAAGCAATACTCGACAAATCCATCACGATTTCTTTTGAAGACGGCTGCAGGACATCAGCCGCGCAAGGGCAACCTGCTCCGCGCGGACGCGTTTGCCGGCACGGTCAGCGCCGGCCGGCCTCGACTTCGACGCTGCGCAGCCTGGCAGCCAGCTTGTCGAGCACGCCGTTGACATATTTGTGGCCGTCGATGCCACCGAAGGACTTGGTCAACTCGACCGCTTCGTTGATCACGACCCGATAGGGAATCTCGAGATGATGCTTCAGCTCATAGGCGCCGATCAGCAGCACCACATGTTCCACCGGCGAGACCTGTGCCAGCGGCCGATCGATCAAGGGCGCCACATCGGCCCGCAGCACGGCAGCATCGCGGATGGTGCCGTGCAGGAGCGCACCAAAGTGGCCGGCATCGGCCTTGTCGAAACCATGCGCCTCCCGGATATGGGCGTCGATCACGCCGGCATCCTCGCCATTGAGCAGCCACTGGTACAACCCCTGCAAGGCGAACTCGCGCGCCCTATGGCGCGGCGTGCGGTTCTTGGAGGGATTGGCATGTACGGATTTTTCAGTCATGGATGCGTCATTCCTCGTCACCGGCGTCAGCCAGCTCTTCCAGCAAGATCGCCAGGTTGGCCATTTCAACCGCCACCCGCGCCGCGTCCGCTCCCTTGACTGCCATGCGGGCTTCAGCCTGCTCGTCATTTTCGGTGGTGAGCACGGCGTTGGCGATCGGAATGCCGAATTCCAGGCCGACGCGGTTGATGCCGGCGCCCGATTCATTGGATACCAGCTCGAAGTGGTATGTCTCGCCGCGAATGACGGCGCCGAGCGCGATCAGGGCGTCGAACTGCTCGGTCTCGGCCAGCTTCTGCAGCGCCAGCGGAATCTCCAGGGCACCCGGCACGGTCACGTGCAGCACGTCATCGTCGGCCACACCCAGATGCATCAATTCGGCCAGGCAAGCCGACAGCAGGCCATGGCACACATCTTCATTGAAACGGGCCTGCACCACGCCAATACGCAGGCCGGCTCCGGCAAGATTCGGTTCGATCGTTCCGACTGTCATGATGTTTCCTTATGGCGCTCGCGCGTCGGCTGATTGGTGGTGTTGGACGTCGTGGCTGTGCGGACGTGGTCGTCAGGGCGCATCCGGTGCGAGATATCCCGTGACTTCGAGATCGAAGCCGGTCATCGATGGCATCTTGCGCGGGCTGGCCAGCAGCTTCATTCGGCCGACACCCAGATCTTTCAGGATCTGGGCCCCGATGCCATAGGTGCGCAGATCCATGCTGGCGGCACGCTGCTGCGGCCGGGCGCTGGGGTCGGTCAAGGCGGCGAACTGCGTGAAAAGCTGCTCGGCGGATTCCTCGCAATTCAACAGCACCAGCACCCCACGCTCACTGGCGCAGATCGCCGTCATGGCGGAAGCGACATTCCAGGAATGCGTCGTGGCGCAGGTCTCGAGCAAATCGAGAATCGACACCGGTTGATGCACCCGCACCAGGGTTTCCAGTTCCGGCTGCAGCTTGCCGTGCACCAGCGCCAGATGCGCGCTGCCGCTTGGTTTGTCGCGATAGGCGATTGCCTGAAAATTGCCGTGGACGGTGCACATCGGCCGTTCGCCGACACGTTCGACGATGCTCTCGTTCTGGCTGCGGTAATGAATCAGGTCGGCGATGGTGCCGATCTTGAGCTTGTGCTCGCGGCCGAATTCGATCAGGTCGGGCAGCCGCGCCATGGTGCCATCTTCATTCATGATCTCGCAGATGACGGAGGCCGGTGTCAGGCCCGCCAGTTCGGCGAAATCGCAGCCCGCTTCGGTGTGGCCGGCGCGCATCAGCACCCCACCCTTCTGCGCCCGCAAGGGAAAGATGTGGCCCGGCTGGACGATGTCGACCGCTTTCGCATGCCGTGCCACGGCTGCCTGCACGGTACGGGCGCGATCGGCGGCCGAAATTCCGGTGGTGACGCCCTCGGCGGCTTCGATCGAGACCGTGAAATTGGTGCCGTAGGAGGTGCCGTTGCGAGCCGTCATCATCGACAGTTGCAACTGATCGCACCGCTCGGCAGTCAGGGTCAGGCAGACCAGGCCGCGGCCAAAGCGCGCCATGAAATTGATCGCCTCGGGCGTGACGAATTCGGCGGCCATGACCAGGTCGCCTTCATTCTCCCGGTCTTCTTCGTCAACCAGAATCACCATCCGGCCGGCGCGCAGCTCGCTGACGATTTCCTGCGTGGTTGCTATCGACATGAATTCATTTCGAATGAATCTTTCCTAAAGCGGCATTTTAACAGCGCCGCGTGATTCCCGATGCGCTCTTCAGTCTGCACCGGGCGCTGCCCGGCCTGCCTACTCTCTTCGTCGCAAGGCAGTGGCAGTTCTTTCTCCATTCCTTGCAACGCAATAGCCAGTTGTGGCGGAAATCCGGGATACCGGCCTGGATCGCTGCGCGCGGTGGCAACCACATCGGCAACATCGACCAGTTCGATGGCAAGCTGTATGCGTCGATCGAGGACGCGCCCGACTATCGACGTCCGGTGATCGCTGTATTCGACGCTGCCACCCTGGCGTACACCGGTGTTGCATTTCCGTTGCAGGCAGTCGATCTGAACCAGGGCGTTCCGCGGGTCGCGGTGGAAGGCCCGGGCAACCTGGCCTGTACCGCCGAACGGGCGTAGGCCACGCGGTTGAACATCCATCGGCTCAGCGACTTCGGCAGCTTCGGCCATCTGGAACTGCAACGACCGGTTGGTCGCCTGCAGGGCGCCAAGGTCAGCGGCAGTTATCTGTATGCGGCGTCGGACAATGCGACGAAATCGATCTACCGGATTTCCCGCATCGATGGCAGCGTCGACGACATCCTCCATGCCGGCACCGCGCATGATCCGCAAGACGGGCAAGAACACGAAATGGAAGGCCTGGGGATTGTCGAGGATGCAAGCGGAACTCACCTGCATGTCCTGCTGCGCCATGGCCGCCTGCAGCAGCCATTCGGCGCCGCCATTTTTTTCTCCGCTTCTACCGCGTCACGCGGTAAGTGCTGAGAAACAGACAAGAAACCCGCCTCCGGCGTGCGAACAATGACAGTTTGCCGGGTTGGCCGGCCGAATGAAGCGAAAGCTCAATCCACGCCGGGGACAACACTTCCTATCGACAGCATCCGCTCCACATAACGGGCGATCAGATCGACTTCCAGATTCACCCGCGCACCCGCATGCAAGTGTTTCAGGGTCGTGACCTCGATCGTGTGCGGAATCAGGTTGATCGAAAATTCGCAGCCATCGGCCGTATCGGTGACCCGATTGACTGTCAGCGACACGCCGTTGACGACGATCGAACCCTTGTAGGCCAGGTATTTTGCCAGTCCCCACGGAGCGTCGACGATCAGCTCCCAGGATTCGCCGATGCGCACGAAGCGCACCACCGTGCCCAGGCCGTCCACATGACCGGACACCAGATGACCGCCGAGGCGCTCGGCCAGTGTCAGCGCCTTTTCCAGATTGACCTCGCCGGGGCCATCGAGGCCGGCAGTGCAGCGCAGGCTCTCGCGCGAGACATCGACCTCGAAGGCGTCGGCAGTGCGGGCAACCACGGTCATGCAGGCGCCATTCAAGGCAATCGAATCGCCGAGCGCCACATCCGACAGGTCCAGACCACCGGCGTCGACCCGTACCCTCAAGCCGGCATCGGCGTCGCCCAGGGGAGTCAATGAGGTGATCTTGCCGACGGCGGCGACGATTCCGGTAAACATGAGTTGTTCGACAGTGCGAGTGGGTTAATGGAAAGGGATCAATTCAACCGGGCGGCCCATCGCCCTGGCCTACAGCATCGAAGCGCGCAAGGATACGCACATCCGGCCCGATCTGCCGGACCGCATGCAATGCAAGCCGGCGCGCCTGGCTCAGATCGGCAGGCGCATCGAGCGCGAACATGCCGCGGCCCGCGCCCAGCAGCATTGGCGCCATGTACAACAGCAGTTCATCGACACAGTTCTCGCGGATCAGCGAGCCGTTGAGCTTGGCGCCGGCTTCCACATGCAGTTCGTTGACGCCGCGCCGGCCGAGTTCCTGCAGCAGTGCCGGCAGGTCCACCTTGCCGCTGGCGTTGGCCAGCAAGAGCACTTCGCAACCGGCCGCGCGCAGGCGGGCAGCTTTTTCCGGATCGGCATCCGCAGCCACGATCAGGGTGCCACCGCCGGCCAGCACCCGGGCATGCGAATCGATCTGCAAGTGACTGTCGACGACGATGCGCTGTGGCTGGCGCGGCGTGGCTACTTCCCGCACCGTCAGTTGCGGGTCATCCTCGACCACGGTGCCGATGCCGGTCAGGATCGCGCAGGCCCGTGCCCGCCAGGCATGGCCGTCCGCACGCGCGATGGGCGATGTGATCCACTGGCTGCGGCCATCGGCCAGGGCGCTCTGTCCATCGAGGCTGGCGGCGGACTTCATGCGCACCCAGGGCCGGCCGCGTTGCATCCGGCTGAAAAAGCCGATGTTCATTTCACGCGCGGCGTCGGCCAGCACATCGCAGCGGGTCTCGATGCCGGCCGCCTTGAGCTTTTGCAGTCCGGCGCCGGCCACCAGTGGATTCGGGTCGGTGATCGCTGCCACCACGCGTCCGATGCCGGCGGCGATCAGCGCGTCGGTACATGGCGGCGTGCGGCCGTGGTGGCTGCATGGTTCCAGTGTCACGAAGGCGGTCGCGCCTCGCACGTCGACGCCATCACGCGCCGCTGCACGCAGGGCGTCGACTTCGGCGTGTGCCTGCCCCGCGGGTTGTGTGAAGCCGGCTGCCAGCAACTTGCCGTCGCGCGCGATGACGCAACCGACGCGCGGATTCGGCGTCGTGGTGTACATCCCTTTTGCAGCCCATGCCAAGGCCAGGGCCATGCCGGCTTCGTCGCTATCAATGGTCACAGCGAACATGAGTGCAGCAGCGTCGGTGGATGGTGGTGGCGTCATGGTATCAACAGGGAATGTGGCTGACGTAGAGGCTGCCCGGGAGTAATCGAGCGCAATGTCGCATCACTTTCCGCCCGGCGTCTTGCGCTCCCGGCCGATTTCCGCGATCACATCCTGAAACTCGGTGACATCCTCGAAGTTCTTGTAGACCGAGGCAAAGCGGATGTAGGCGATCTTGTCGACGCGCTTCAATTCTTCCATCACCAGCTCACCCACCCGGCCGGAGGTGATCTCGCGTTCACCGCTGGAGAGCAGTTTTTCCTCGATGCGATGGATCGCCGCATCGACCGCTTCGGAAGGTACCGGCCGCTTGCGCAATGCCAGCTTCAGGCTCGCGCCCAGTTTCAGCGAATCGTATTCGGTGCGGTTGCCATTTTTTTTCACCACCACCGGCATGTTCAACTCGATCCGCTCGAAGGTCGTGAAGCGCTTGTCGCAGCTGCCGCAACGGCGCCGACGCCGGATCGAATCGCCCTCCTCGGAGATGCGGGTATCGAGCACCTGGGTGTCGGCATGCTGGCAGAACGGACATTTCATGGCGGGCGCTGCTTTCGGGATTGCTGCATGGTCCATCAGACGAAGGCGGCTCTGCGCCTCCGCAGCCGTGTCTTACTCGTAGACCGGGAAAGCATCCGTCAAGATTTTGACTTCCTGCTTGACGCGCGCGATGACGCCGGCGTCTTCCGGATGATCCAGCACATCGGCGATCAACTGACCGACCTTGACCGACTCCGCCACGCCGAAACCGCGGGTCGTCATGGCCGGGCTGCCCAGACGAATGCCGGAAGTCACGAACGGCTTTTCTGGATCGTTCGGAATCGCATTCTTGTTGCAGGTCATGTGCGCCGTGCCCAGCAGCGCCTCGGCTGCCTTGCCGGTGATGTGCTTGGCGCGCAAGTCCACCAGCATCACGTGCGATTCGGTGCGGCCCGAGACGATGCGCAGGCCGCGCTCGATCAGGGTGCGCGCCAGGGCATCGGCGTTTTGCAGCACCTGCTGTTGATAGATCTTGAACTCGGGCGTCAGCGCTTCCTTGAAGGCGACGGCCTTGCCGGCGATCACGTGCATGAGCGGGCCGCCCTGGATGCCCGGAAAAATCGCCGAATTGATCATCTTCTCGTATTCCGCTTTCATGAGGATGATGCCGCCACGCGGGCCGCGCAAGGATTTATGCGTGGTCGACGTGACGAAATCGGCATGCGGCACCGGATTCGGATAGACACCGGCGGCGATCAGGCCGGCGTAATGCGCCATGTCGACCAGAAAATAGGCGCCGACATCCTTGGCCACCTTGGCAAAGCGCTCGAAATCGATCTTGAGCGAATAAGCCGAGGCGCCGGCGATGATCAGTTTCGGCCTTTTTTCGTGTGCCAGGCGCTCCATGGCGTCGTAGTCGATCGCTTCGTTTTCATCCAGGCCGTAGGACACCACGTTGAACCACTTGCCAGACATGTTCAGTGGCATGCCGTGGGTCAGGTGGCCACCCTCGGCCAGCGACATGCCCATGATGGTGTCGCCGGGCTTCAGGATCGCGAAGAACACGCCCTGGTTTGCCTGGGAGCCCGAGTTCGGTTGCACGTTCGCCGCCTCGGCGCCGAAGAGCTGCTTGACGCGGTCGATGGCAAGCGTTTCGGCCAGATCGACATATTCGCAGCCGCCGTAATAGCGCTTGCCGGGATAGCCCTCGGCATATTTGTTGGTCAGCTGCGAGCCCTGCGCCTGCATCACGGCCGGCGAGGTATAGTTTTCGGAAGCGATCAACTCGATGTGATCCTGCTGGCGGCGGGTTTCTAGCTGGACGGCCGACCACAATTCCGGGTCGACGCTGGCGAGGGTATGGGATTTCAGGAACATGTTGTTTCCAATCGATGAAACGGCGGCCCTGGGCGGGTCCGGAATCGCCTGAGGAACGGCTGCAGGTCTGGAAAAAAGGAGATGCGGGCAGCCTCGGGCGTACTTACCATCTTGGCTACCCAGGCGCACGGCAATTGAAATCTCACGCTTCCCGGTGGAACTCCACCTTTCGATCGCGCCAGCGGTATCGACTCGCCGCTGAGCATCGCTTTTCGCCAGTCACGTGAGACGAAATGGTTCCAAATTTTACGGCAGCGTGGGCAATTCGGCAAGTCGGCCCGGTCGAGACAGCCCCGGCCGGTCGGGCCGGCAGGGCTTTCGGCTACAATTCCGGCACCAGCCGCATCGCATTCCGCTCTCATCTCTTTTTTCCGAGGTTCTCATGATCGTATTGATTACCGGCGCTACCGCCGGCTTTGGCGCTGAAATGGCGCGCAAATTCATCGGCCACGGCCATCGCGTGATCGCCACCGGACGCCGTGCCGACCGCCTGGCAGGCCTGAAGGAAGAATTGGGTGAGGCTTTGCTTGCGTGCGAGATGGATGTCACCAGCCAGACATCGATCACGGCCGCCCTGGCCGGATTGCCGGCGCAGTGGCAGGAAATCGACATTCTGATCAACAATGCCGGCCTGGCGCTCGGCCTGGCGCCCGCCCATGAAGCCAGCCTGGATGACTGGAACACCATGATCGACACCAATTGCAAGGGATTGGTGGCAATGACGCATGCCCTGCTGCCGCGCATGGTGGCGCGTGGCAGCGGCCTGGTGATCAATCTCGGCTCGATCGCCGGCAGCTATCCCTATCCAGGCGGCAATGTCTACGGCGCGACCAAGGCGTTCGTCGACCAGTTCAACCTGAACCTGCGGGCAGACCTGATCGGCACCGGCGTGCGGGCGACCAACATCGCGCCGGGCCTGTGCGGCGGCACCGAGTTTTCGAACGTGCGCATGAAGGGCGACGATGCGGCAGCCGCCAAGGTGTATGCCGGCGCGGTGCCGCTGACGGCGGTCGACATCGCGGAAGCGGCTTATTGGGTCGCTACCCTGCCTGCCCATGTAAACATCAATCACATTGAAATGATGCCGACCTGCCAGGGTTTTGGCCCGCTGGCGGTCAAGCGTAGCGCGTAAGCATGGTGCAGCCCGTGCCGTTCGACGAGGTGGCGCAACATACCAGTTGCAGCGCAGCGGCGGCGGCAGTCTTTCAGTGGCCGATCCGGGTCTATTACGAAGACACGGATACCGGCGGCATCGTGTTTTATGCGAACTACCTGAAATTTTTCGAGCGGGCGCGCACCGAGTGGTTGCGCAGCGGCGGTTTCGACCAGTCGGCACTGGCAGCATCCGAGGACGTGATGTTCGTGGTGAAGCAGACCAGCGTCGATTATCACGCGCCTGCGACGCTCGATAATGAACTGACACTGTCGGTGCAGGTCGAAAAGTGCGGTCGTGCCTCGGTGGAATTTTTACAGGAAGCGTGGCGCCAGGGTGATTCGGCGCCAATGCTGCTGGCTACCGGCCGGATCAAGGTGGCCTGTGTCGATCAGCGGACCTTGCGGCCGCGCGCATTGCCGCCAGCACTACTGGCTTTCATCCGCAGCGCTTGCTGACGGCCTGAATGCGATCTTCCGTACTGTTGCAACCAATGACTTGCGGCAAGCTGCAACGCTTGGTCAAGGAATTGCAACCAGTTGAAACCTGGCCGTTGAAAACGGCGGGGTAGCAAGTTATTTCCGCATACAATCGTTTTAGTTGAACAACCTCCCCATCACATGACCGTTACCCAGGATCTTTCCTTTCTGTCCCTCATCACCAATGCGTCGATCATCGTCCAGCTGGTGCTGGCCTTGCTGATCGGTGTATCGGTGATGAGCTGGACCTATATTTTCCGCAAGATGTTTGCAATCCGTAATGCACAGGCGCAGACCGAGGAATTCGAGCGTGCCTTCTGGTCAGGCGGCAATCTGGCGACCTTGTATCAGGATGCGATGTCGAACCGGCGCAAGAGCGGTGGCAAGACCGGCGCCATGGAACGCATCTTCGAAGCCGGCATGAGTGAATTTTCCAAGGCGCGGGCGGCGGGCGGCAAATCGCAGATGGATGCCGGCGCCTTCCTCGACGGCGCCCGCCGTGCGATGCGGGCCGCCTATCAGCGCGAGATGGACGGCCTGGAGTTGCATCTGGCTTTCCTGGCCTCGGTCGGTTCGGTGTCGCCTTATGTCGGCTTGTTCGGCACCGTGTGGGGCATCATGAATGCGTTTCGCGGATTGTCGAACGTGCAGCAGGCGACGCTTGCATCAGTCGCACCCGGCATCGCCGAAGCCCTGGTGGCCACTGCCATCGGCCTGTTCGCCGCCATTCCGGCAGTCGTTGCCTATAACCGTTATTCGCACGACATCGATCGGCTGGCGATCCGCTTCGAAAGCTTCATCGAAGAATTCTCGAACATCCTGCAACGGCAGGCGCATTGATGGCCGGCCAGTCTTCTCTGCGGGGTGGGCGCACCCGACGCTTCAAGGCCGAGATCAATGTCGTGCCCTACATCGACGTGATGCTGGTGCTGCTGGTGATCTTCATGGTTGCCGCGCCGCTGACTAACCCAAGCGTGATCAACCTGCCGACCGCCGGCAAATCGACCGCGCCGCCAACCGACTACATTCAAATCGTGCTCAAGCCGGACAGCGCCGCCAGCATCGGCCTGGGCGGCAAGCAGGCCGGCGCCAGCGTCCCGGAAAAAGTCGGCAGTCGCGCGGCCCTGGTGCAGCGCCTGAGGGCCTTGCATGCCGATGCGCCGGAGATGCCGGTCATGATCTCGGCCGACAAGGACATCAAATACGATGAGGTGATCCAGATGATTTCGGAAGCCAAGAAAGCCGGCATCGATCGCGTCGGTCTGGCGACGCAATAAGCAGCCGTGTCAGCAACCGGACCAGCCGAGCAGGCAAGGAAGGATGGCGTGCCGTACCGGGTGCCGCGCGAGCCGGGCCGGTGGCGCGCCATCGGGCTGGCTGCCGTGGTGCATGTTGCCTTGCTCGTGTTTCTTTGGATCGGCATCCGCTGGCAGAATGAGACGCCGGTCGCAGTCGAAGCCGAGGTCTGGAGTCCGCAGGCGCGGGAAGCGGCGCCGCGCGCAGTTGCTCCTCCGCGGGTGTCGGAGCCGGAACCGGTGCCGGTGCGCCGGCCGGATCCAGTGCCGACGCCTGTGAAACCGCCGCCTCAGGTCGAGACGCCGCTAGACCGAACGCCGGACATCGTGCTCGAACGTGAACGCAAGCGGTTGCAGCAACAGAAAGCGCGGGAACAGGAACTGGCGGATCAGCGCAAGGCAACCGAACGCGCGCGACAGGCCGATGAAGCACGCAAATTGAAAGAGATGAAAGTGCAGCAGGCCGCCGCCGACCAGGCAGCACAGAAGCGTTCGGCACAACAGGATGCGGCAAACCAGAAACGCCTGGCCGAGGTCGACAAGGCGAAACGGGCCGAGGACCAGAAAAAAGTGCAAACTGCGCGCCAGACCGAACTGGCGCAGCAGGAAAAGAAATCGCAGGCGCAGCACGACCGGGAACTGCAGCGGCTGGCAGCGACGGTCGATGGTCCGAGCAGCAACAGTGCGGCTGCCACCGGCACTGGTGGCAATGGCGACGCCGCTCGCTCGCAGGGCGCTCGGGCCGATGCCAGCTATACCCAGAAAGTCGGCGCGAAGATCAAGTCGAACACGATCTTCAACGGCGCCGAAGAGTTGACCAGCAATCCTGCCGTCGAATTTGCAGTCGAACTGCTGCCGGACGGATCGATCCGCCGGCTGCGTAAAACAAAGTCCTCCGGCGTGCCAGGGTTCGACGAGGCAGTGTCGCGGGCGATCGAGAAATCGGCGCCCTTCCCGCCCGACAAATCCGGCACCGCGCCGTCCGGCTTCACCGTAGCGCACAGACCGAAAGATCAGTGACCATGCAAAACAAGCGAACACCATTTTTTGGCGGCAAAGGCCGCGCCGAACTTCCGGGCACTTCCGGCGGCTTCAGGCGCGTCAGCGGCCCCAGCAGCATCGGCTTTCACAGCACCGATGGCATGCGCTGCCTCATGCGCATTGGCGCCATCGTTGGCGCTGGCCTGTGCCTGTCCCTCGGCATGACCAACGGTGCCCATGCCCAGCTGCGGGTCGAGATTTCCGGCGTCGGCGCGAACCAGATTCCGATCGCCGTGGCAGGCTTTGCCGACGAATCGATCGCCCCGCAGCAGGTCAGTGCCATCATCAAGGCCGACCTGCAGCGCAGCGGCTACTTCAAGATCATCGATGCCGGCACCATCTCGGAGACCACTGCAGTGAACTACGGCGACTGGAAATCGCGTGGCGCCGATGCACTGGTGGTGGGCAGCGTGCAGCGCCTGGCCGATGGCCGCTTCGACGTGCGCTACAAGCTGCTCGACACCGTCAAGTCGTCCCAGCTCTCGGCCCTGGCGCAAGCATCGGCGCCGCAGATGACACGAGTCTCGGCCCACAAGATTGCCGACGACATCTATGAAAAACTGATCGGCAGCCGCGGTGCCTTCGCCACCCGCATCGCCTACGTCACCAAGGCCGGCCGTGAGTACCGCCTGGAAGTGGCCGACGCCGATGGCGAAGGCACGCAGGTGGCGCTGCGCTCGAACGAGCCGATCATCTCGCCGGCCTGGTCACCCGACGGCACCAAGGTTGCGTATGTCTCGTTCGAGGCGAAGAAGCCGGTGGTGTACGTGCAGGATCTGGTGACCCGTGCGCGCACGGTGGTGGCCAACTACAAGGGCAGCAACTCGGCGCCGTCCTGGTCACCGGACGGCCGCAAGCTGGCGGTCGCCCTGTCACGCGACGGCTTCACGCAGGTCTATGTGGTCAATGCCGACGGCGGCGACCTGCGCCGCCTCTCCAACTCGAACGGCATCGACACCGAGCCGCAGTTCTCGGCTGATGGCCAGAGCATCTACTTCACCAGCGACCGCAGCGGCGGCCCGCAAATCTACAAGATGGGCGCCAACGGTGGCGACGCGCAGCGGGTCACTTTCGGCGGCAGCTACAACATCAGTCCACGCGTGGCGCCCGATGGCAAGACCCTGGCCTACATCAGCCGGCGCGAAGGCCGTTTCCAGCTGTTCGCCCTCGACCTGACCAATGGCCAGGAACTGCGCCTGTCGGACACGGCACGCGACGAGTCGCCGAGCTTCTCGCCGAACGGCAAGTACATCATGTATGCAACCGATTCCGGCAAGCGCGGCGCGCTGGCCGTGGTTTCGGTCGATGGACGCGTGCGCCACACGCTCAGCACCCAGGCCGGCGACATCCGCGAGCCGACCTGGGGCCCCTTCATGAAATGAGTTTTCGTTCACCACCAGGAGAGTAATCATGCGCCACTTGACCACCACCACCCTCGTTCTGTCGACCGCCCTGCTGCTGGGCGCCTGTTCCTCGACCAAGCTCGATGAAAAACAGCCGCCCGTCGTCGAACGCTCCGGCAGCAGCACCATGCCGGCGCCGGACGCGCGTTCGGTATCGACCGTGACGGCGCCGATGACCGACGAACTGAGCGATCCGAAGGGCGTGCTGGCGCGCCGCAGTGTGTACTTCGATTACGACAGCTACATCGTCAAGGATGAATTCAAGTCGGTCGTCGAATCCCATTCACGTTATCTCGGCGCCAACAAGAATCGCAAGATCATCATCCAGGGCAATACCGACGACCGCGGCGGCCGCGAATACAACCTGGCACTGGGCCAGAAGCGCGCCGAAGCCGTGCGTAAATCGATGTCGCTGCTGGGTGTGCCGGAAAGCCAGTTGGAAGCCGTTTCGCTGGGCAAGGAAAAGCCGAAAGCCACTGGCAGTGACGAAGCAGCGTATGCTGAGAACCGTCGCGCCGATATCGTTTATTGATGATGAAACCAATGTCTTTTTTCCGCAGTTCACTGAGCGCTGCGGCCGTCCTGGCCGCGGCATCTCTGGCGCCCCTGGCCGTGCATGCCGGCATGTTCGACGATGACGAAGCACGCAAGGCGATCCTCGATGCCCGGTCGCGCATCGACAACATGCAGCGCGACATGAATTCGCGCCTCGACACCAAGGCCGACAAAGGCGCGATGCTCGACCTGGCCAACCAGAACGAGCAGCTGCGCCTGGACGTGGCCAAGCTGCGTGGCCAGATCGAAGTGCTGACCAATGAACTGGCCAACGCGCAGCAGCGGCAAAAGGATTTCTACGTCGACCTCGATACCCGCGTGCGCAAGCTCGAGCCGCAAAAGATGACGGTCGATGGCCGGGAAGCCTCGGTCGAACAGGGTGAGCAGCGCATTTATGAAGCTGCCCTTGCCCTTTTCAAGGCCGGCGACTACAAGAACGCCGTGCAGGGCTTCAACGACTTCCTGCGCCGCTATCCGCAATCCGGTTACGCCGCCGCCGCGCAATACTGGCTCGGCACCGCGTATTACGCGCAACGCGACTACCGCAATGCGATCGCGGCCCAGCAGGTGGTGCTGAAATCCTTCCCCGACAGCACCCGCGCTCCGGATGCGCTGCTCAACATCGCGACCTGTCATGCCGAACTCAAGGACAAGGTGGCGGCGCGACGGGCGCTCGAGACCCTGATTGCGCAGTATCCGGATTCGCCGGCGGCACAGACCGCGAAAGAGCGCCTGCCGACCTTGCGCTGAGATGCTCCACATCGACCTAGCGGCACTGGCCACGAAGGTGGCCTGGCTGGCATTTGCCCTCGGCGTGCTGTTCGGTGCAACCGCGCAGCGCACGCACTTCTGCACCATGGGTGCGTTGTCCGACATCTTCACGATGGGCCACTGGAGCCGCATGCGACAGTGGCTGCTTGCCATCGCCGTGGCCATCATCGGCACGAGTCTGCTGGCGACTGCCGGCATCATCGATCCGGCCAAGTCGCTCTACACGAGTGCGCGCCTGAACTGGTTGTCGCATCTGGTGGGTGGCGTCTGCTTCGGCGTCGGCATGATGATCGCCAGCGGTTGCGGCAACAAGACGCTGGTGCGCATCGGCACCGGCAACCTGAAGTCGCTGGTGGTGTTCATGGTGGTTGGTCTCACCGCGTTCATGACCCTGCGTGGCGTGCTGGCGACGCTGCGCCTGCGCGTGCTGGACAGCCAATTCATCCAGCTCGATGCGCATCAGGATCTGCCAAGCCTGCTTGCCGCGGCGGGCGCCGATGCCGGGTTTCTGCGTCTGGCCGTGGGCGGCGCGGTCGCCCTGGCGCTGCTGGTGTTCGTTTTTTCCAGCACCGAGTTCAGGCGGCGTGATGCGATCGTCACCAATGTGGCCGCCGGTGTGATCATCGGCGCCATCATCGTCGCTGCCTGGTATGTCTCGGGCAGCATCGGTCACGTCGCCGAAGATCCGGAAACGTTGCAGGAAGCCTTCGTGGCCACCAACACCGGCCGCATGGAGGCCTTCAGTTTCGTCGCGCCTTTCGCCTATACCCTCGACCTGCTGATGATGTGGACCGACGTCAGCAAGATCGTCACGGTCGGCATCGCGTCCTCGGTCGGCGTGGTGTGCGGATCATTCGTCATGGCGCTGATGACGGGCGCACTGCGATGGGAAGGATTTGGGGACGCGGCCGATGTCGCGCATCATCTCGGCGGCGCGGCGCTGATGGGTTTTGGCGGCGTCACGGCTCTCGGTTGCACCATCGGACAGGGGCTGTCCGGCATCTCGCTGCTGTCGGTGGGATCGATGCTGACGATGGCAGGCGTCGTCGGCGGCGCGTATCTCGCGAATGCGTATCAAGGCTGGCGCGCATGAGGGTGTGATGCGCAGCGCGATGCATGCGGTCATGATAAATTTTGCCGATCCATTTGACAGAGGGTAACGGCATTCACTATAATTGCGGTCTTTCGGGTCGTTAGCTCAGCTGGTAGAGCAGCGGACTTTTAATCCGTTGGTCGCAGGTTCGAATCCCGCACGGCCTACCAGGAATA
>JAYTLK010000169.1:0-5899 GCA_043729515.1 Herminiimonas sp. | reverse complement strand
GTGAACGATTCCGCCGCGCATGGTTGCTTTGTATTCGATCTGCATTCTCAGTGCATATCAACCCGCATCCGAAATTGCACGCGCCAGCGTGCGATTTTTTACCAGACCAGCAATATTCAAGTTCTCCAGGCCGATGATGCTGGAGGGGCGAAAAAAAACCACCTGGAAACAGGTGGTTTGCGCAAACTTTTATTATTTTTCGCTTGACTTTTTAAAAAAGTGGCGGAGGAAGGGGGATTCGAACCCCCGATAGGCTATGAACCTATACACGCTTTCCAGGCGTGCGACTTCAACCACTCATCCATCCCTCCGAATTCCGCATTGATCAGAACAAGTTCCAAGCCAACGCGAAGCCGCAAAGTATAGCAAGATTTCTTTCGCCCCTGCCTGCTTTCCATGGCCAGCCTGCAAATTTCAGCCCAAGCATGCCGTAGAGGAAGCTCAGTCCTCAGCTAGCAGTTACTGCGTCGGTGCTTTTGTCCAGCGCAACTCAAGGCGCAGGCGCCGGTGCCGGCGTCGCCATCGGCTTGTCCTTCTCGACGTAATACACACTGCTCAACTTCACCGCAGCCGAACCCGCATTTTTAGCAGCATGCACGGCACCAGCCGGAATGATGAAACCCTCCCCCGACTTCAATACCCGCACCGGCCGGCCGGCGACTGCCAGCTCGACATCGCCTTCCTTCACATAACTGATCTCATCGCCAGGATGCGTATGCCAGCCGACGCTGCCGCCGGTGGCGATTTCAGTCCTGGTCAGCACGGCTTCGCGGCCGGCCACCGAGACATCGGCCTTGGCAACGACGGTGCGTGTCAGGCCGGTGTTTTGCGCCAGCAGCGTGCCACTGACGGCCAGTGCGGCAAAGGTGGTGGCAGCGAGGGTGATGCGGATGGTCGAGCGGTTCATTGAATGTCTCCTGCAGCGCGGGCTGCGTTGGGTTGGATTCAGAACAGCGCGGCTTGCGTTCTTGCGTCACTTGGCCGCGTTGCCATACTGCGTTGCTGATTTATGGCCTTGTTACTTTGCCGCCGACTGCTTCACTGCGTGACAGTTTTCCTGCATTCCAGCCAGCCAGGACTTACTGCGCATCCTTCAACTGATCCAGAATCGCCGGATTCTCCAGCGTCGAGATGTCCTGCGTGATTTCCTCGCCTTTGGCAAGCACCCGCAACAGACGCCGCATGATCTTGCCGGAGCGGGTCTTGGGCAGGTTGTCGCCGAAGCGGATCTCCTTCGGCTTGGCGATCGGGCCAATTTCCTTCGCCACCCAGTCGCGCAGGGTCTTGGCGATCGCCTTGGCTTCGTCGCCGGTCGGGCGGCTGCGTTTCAGGACCACGAAGGCGCAGATCGATTCGCCGGTCGTCTCGTCCGGCTTGCCGACCACGGCGGCTTCTGCCACCAGCGGATTGGCTACCAGGGCGGATTCGATTTCCATCGTGCCCATCCGGTGCCCGGAGACATTCAGCACATCGTCGATGCGGCCGGTGATGGTGAAGTAGCCGGTCGTTTCGTTGCGAATCGCGCCGTCGCCGGCCAGGTACATCTTGCCGCCCAGCTCTTCCGGAAAATAACTTTTCTTGAAGCGCTCCGGATCATTCCAGATGGTGCGGATCATCGATGGCCATGGCCGCTTGACGACCAGGATGCCGCCCTGCCCGTTCGGCAGCTCGTTGCCGGTCTCGTCGACGATTGCCGCCATGATGCCCGGCAGCGGCAACGTGCAGGAACCTGGCACGAGAGGCGTGGCGCCCGGCAGCGGCGTGATCATGTGGCCACCGGTCTCGGTCTGCCAGAAGGTGTCGACGATCGGGCAGTTCTCGCGGCCGATGTTCTTGTGATACCACATCCAGGCTTCCGGATTGATCGGCTCGCCGACCGAGCCCAGCAGGCGCAGGCTGCCCAGGTCGTAGCGATCGGGATGGATGGCGGCGTCGGCATCGGCGGCCTTGATCAGCGAGCGGATGGCGGTCGGCGCGGTGTAGAACACGCTGACCTTGTGGCGCGCGATCATGTCCCAGAAGCGGCCGGCATTTGGAAATGTCGGGATGCCTTCGAAGATGATTTCGGTGGTACCGACCACCAGCGGGCCGTAGGCGATGTAGCTGTGGCCAGTGACCCAGCCGATGTCGGCGGTGCACCAGAAGACATCGTCCGGCTTGATGTCGAAGGACCACTTCATCGTCAGCGCCGCCCACAGCAGGTAGCCGCCAGTGGAGTGCTGCACGCCTTTCGGCGTTCCGGTCGAACCCGACGTGTAGAGAATGAACAGCGGATGCTCGGCACTGACCCACTCCGGCTCGCAGGCCGTGGGCTGCGTCGCACACAGCTCGTGCATCCACAGGTCACGCCCGGCGACGACCTCGATCTTGCCGCCGGTGCGCTGATAGATCACGACATTCTTGACCGCATCGCAGCCGCCCAGCGCCAGCGCTTCATCGACGATGGCTTTCAGGGGCAGGTGCTTGCCGCCGCGGACCTGCTGGTCAGCAGTGATGACGGCCACTGCGCCCGCATCGATGATCCGTTCCTGCAGCGACTTGGCCGAAAAGCCACCGAACACCACCGAGTGGGTGGCACCGATGCGGGCGCAGGCCTGCATCGCCACCACGCCTTCGATCGACATCGGCATGTAGATCACGACCCGGTCGCTCTTTTTCACGCCCAGCGACTTCAGGCCGTTGGCGAACTGGCAGACGCGGGCGTGCAGCTCGGTGTAGGTCAGGCGGGTGACGGCGCCGTCGTCGGCTTCGAAGATGACGGCAGTCTTGTCCGCATTGCCGTTGGCGAGATTGACATCGAGGCAGTTGTAGGAGGCATTGAGTTCGCCATCGCCGAACCATTTGTAGAACGGCGCCTGCGATTCATCCAGCGCCTTGGAAAACGGCTTGTGCCATGACAGCGTCTCGCGCGCCAGGCGCGACCAGAAGCCGTCGTAATCCCGCTCGGCTTCGGCGCACAGCGCGTGGTAGGCATCCATGCCCGAAATGGCGGCGGTCTTCGCAAATGCGGCGGTTGGATGGAAGATGCGGGTTTCCTGCTTGATTGTCTCGATCTCGGCCATGCTGTCTCCTGCTTGTTGTAATTTGGATCAACCTGCGTTCAGGACGAACGCTAATGCGACTTGCTTACGGCAGCCTTACCTGGATTTCTGGAGCGTATTCAGTTCAAGAACAGCGCGAGGGGGATCACCCAAGCTGGCATGCGCGAAGAGATGATGGTCTTCGCAGGATCGGCGGCGGGGCCTGATCTGACCCTTTGCCTGCGTGCCGCGCTTTCGGTTCGCACGTTTGCATGCGATGGTCAGAATAGCATGGCCGCCCGTGTAAAATGCGGTTCCCCGAGTCTCCCTTGCCCACCTGCACATGAGCGAATCCCGCAACCCGTTGGCACGCGCCCTGCCAGGTTCTACAACCGGATCGACGCAAAAGAAGATCCGGCCGCTGCCGCGCTTCATTTTCATGGCGCGCTGGCTGCAGCTGCCGTTGTATCTCGGACTGATCCTGGCGCAGTGCGTCTATGTCTACCATTTCTATGTCGAGCTGTCGGATCTGATCGGTGCGGCCATGGGCAACCCCGCAGCGCTGCAGCACATCCTCGACGCCGTCAGCATCGAGGGCGCCGTCAAGCCGACAAAGCTGACCGAAAGCACGATCATGCTGGTAGTGCTCGGTTTGATCGACGTCGTCATGATTTCCAACCTGCTGATCATGGTCATCATCGGCGGCTATGAAACCTTCATCTCACGCATGAACCTGGAAAATCACCCGGACCAGCCGGAATGGCTCTCGCATGTCAATGCATCGGTTCTCAAGGTCAAGCTGGCCATGGCGATCATCGGAATCAGCTCGATCCATCTGCTCAAGACCTTCATCAATGCCAGTGCATATGACGTCAAGACGCTGCTCGCCCAGACCGGCATCCACCTGACTTTCCTGCTCTCGGCAATTGCGATCGCGTACTGTGACCGCATCATGAGCGGTACGCAGAACCAGAATACGCAGCATCCAGCGCCCGTGGACCACTACTGACCCAAGAGACCGACACATGACAGTCATTAAACAAGAAGACTTGATCGAATCCGTCGCCGCGGCCCTGCAATACATCAGCTACTACCATCCGGCGGACTACATCTCCCACCTGGCGCGTGCCTATGAACTGGAGCAGAGCCCGGCGGCCAAGGATGCGATTGCCCAGATCCTGACGAATTCCCGCATGTGCGCCGAAGGCAAGCGCCCGCTTTGCCAGGACACCGGCATCGTCAACGTGTTCCTGAAGATTGGCATGGAAGTGCGCTTCGAGGGCTTCGCCGGTTCCGTCACGGATGCCGTCAACGAAGGCGTGCGGCGCGGCTATAACCATCCCGACAACAAGCTGCGCGCCTCGATCGTGGCCGACCCGCAGTTCGCCCGCAAGAACACGGGCGACAACACGCCGGCGGTGGTCCACATGGAACTGGTGCCGGGCAATTCGGTCGACGTGCAGGTGGCAGCCAAGGGCGGCGGTTCGGAGAACAAGTCGAAATTCGTGATGCTGAACCCGTCCGACTCGATCGTCGACTGGGTCATGAAGACGGTGCCGACAATGGGCGCCGGCTGGTGCCCGCCCGGCATGCTCGGCATCGGCATCGGTGGCACTGCCGAACGCGCCATGCTGATGGCAAAGCAGGTGCTGATGGAAGACATCGACATGCATGACCTGAAGCTGCGTGGCCCGCAAAACAAGACCGAGGAACTGCGCATCGAATTATGCGACAAGATCAATGCGCTGGGCATCGGCGCCCAGGGCCTGGGTGGCCTGACCACGGTGCTGGACGTGAAGATCATGATGCATCCGACCCATGCGGCCTCGAAACCGGTGGCGATGATTCCGAATTGCGCCGCCACCCGCCACGCGCATTTCGTCCTCGACGGTTCCGGCCCGGCCTACATGACGCCGCCGGCGCTCTCCACCTGGCCGGACGTGCAATGGCGCCCCGACACCGAACGCTCGACCCGGGTCGATCTCGATACCTTGACGCGGGAGGAAGTCGCCGCTTGGAAACCGGGGCAGACGCTGCTGTTGAACGGCAAGATGCTGACTGGCCGTGATGCTGCCCACAAGCGCATCCAGGACATGCTGGCCGCCGGCGAGCCGCTGCCGGTCGATTTCAAGAACCGCGTCATTTATTACGTCGGCCCGGTCGACCCGGTGCGCGATGAAGCCGTCGGCCCGGCAGGTCCGACCACCGCCACCCGGATGGACAAGTTCACCGACATGATGCTGGAAAAGACCGGCCTGATCTCGATGGTCGGCAAGGCCGAGCGCGGACCGGTTGCCATCGAGGCGATCCGTCGCCACAAGTCGGCCTACCTGATGGCCGTGGGTGGGGCCGCCTATCTCGTGTCGAAGGCGATCAAGACGGCAAAAGTGATTGGATTTGCGGACCTGGGCATGGAAGCGATTTATGAATTCACGGTCGAGGACATGCCGGTGACGGTGGCCGTGGATTCGAGCGGCACTTCGGTGCACACCACCGGGCCGGCCGAATGGCAGGAAAAAATTCGGGTGAACGCCGGCATCGGCGGCATTCCAGTCACGGTTGGCTGATTCAGCGAACGTGCCAGTGCCGGCAGCGCTTGCAGCGGGCAACTTGGGCAACAGCGGCAGCATCGGCGGCAGCGGTAGCGGTAGCATCGGCATCTTCGATTCCGGTGTCGGCGGCTTGTCCGTGCTGCGCCACGTGCGCGCCGCCCTGCCGGCGGAAAACCTGGTGTACTGCGCCGATGCGGCCTTTGCGCCTTATGGCGACAGGCCGGAATCCTTGATCGTGGAACGCGCGCTGGCAATTGCCGCTTATCTGGTCGGCGACGGTGCCAAGGCGCTGGTGGTTGCCTGCAATACGGCAACCGCTGCCGCCAT
>JAYTLK010000168.1:0-23384 GCA_043729515.1 Herminiimonas sp. | reverse complement strand
GGAATGACGGTGTCATAGGCCATGGCCAGCACGTCGTCGGTGCCGACCCAGCGATGCACCGTGCGCACCGCATTGCCCGTACCATCATCTTCGTCGCTGCGCTCTACTTCTGTGTGGCCACCGAACTGGATGCGATACAGCACTTCGGGCCGCGGAAACTCCCATGGATTGCCACCGTTGAGCCAGTAGTCCGGACTCTCGATCTGCTCGCCGCCGATGATCTGCTGACGGAACATGCCGTAGTCGTAGCGAATGCCATAGCCCATGCCGGCAATGCCGACGGTGGCCATCGAGTCGAGGAAGCATGCCGCAAGCCGGCCAAGACCACCGTTGCCGAGCGCCGCATCCGGCTCGAGTTCGGTGATTTCCGCCAGATCGACGCCGAGTTCGGACAGCGCCGCCTGCAGCGCATCGTAAATCCCCAACGACAATGCCGCATTGGTAAAGGCGCGACCGATCAAGAATTCCATCGACAGGTAATACACCCGCTTGCTGGCCCCCTCATCGTGCGCTTGGCTGCTGTCGTGCCACCGTTCGACCAGGCGGTCGCGCACTGCCAGTTCAGCGGCCTGCAGCCAGTCACGCGGTGACGCATCGGCCGCGCTCTTGCCGACCACGTAGCGCAGTTTGTCGGAAATTGCCTGGCGCAGGCTGGTCTCGTCGCTGGTCAGACGGGTGTCGCCGAAATCGGATGGAGTCATGGATCAAAGGTGAGATGGTGGCCGAAGCAGCGGATGCACGGTTCGGATTGCGCGGTAGCGCATGCGGACGATACACGACGCACCTCGAATCATGCCTCACAGAAACGCCCTGTTGCAGTCAGCCTTGCAGTACGTTGCGATAAAGCATCAGGCTATGGTCCGTTCGTACAGAGCGATCAACGCTCTGGCCGCGGAGGCCCAATCGAAATGCTGTTGCATGCCCCGCTGCTGCACCTGTTGCCAATCCGCCGGCCGCGCTCGCAAGGCGAAGGCTCGGCGTACCGCTCGGTTGAAATCGTCTTCCCCGAACTGATCGAAGACGATCCCGGTCGCACTGTCATCGGCCAGATTCTCGAGCGTCGAATCGCAGACGGTATCGGCCAGGCCGCCGACCCGGCGCACCAGCGGCAACGCACCGTAATTCAAGGCATACATCTGCGTCAAACCGCAGGGTTCGAACAGCGATGGCACCAACAGGACATCGCAGCCGGCGACGATGCGATGCGCCTTCGCCTCGTCGTAACCGATCTCGACTGCTACCTGGGCCGGATGGGCACGCGCGAGGGCCAGAAAAGCGTCCTGCATCCAGCTGTCTCCGCTGCCCAGCAGCACCAACTGGCCACCCTGGCGCAGCAGCGCCTGCATGCCGGCCAGCACCAGATTCAGGCCCTTCTGTTCCGTCAGCCGGCTGACGACGCCGAACAGCAGCGCCTCGGGCTGCACGGCGAGACCGCACTCCCCCTGCAGCGCCGTCTTGCAACGTGCCTTGCCAGCCAGATCAGCACGATCAAAGCACGCCGCAATCAACGTGTCGGCTGCCGGATTCCATACCTGGTCGTCGACGCCGTTGAGGATGCCGAACAGCGCGTCGGCACGGTCATGCAGCAGTCCATGCAGGCCACAACCCTGCGCCGGCTCCTGGATCTCGCGGGCATAGGTCGGGCTGACGGTGGTCAGCAGATCGGCGTAATACAACCCGGCTTTCAGAAACGACACCTGACCGTAGAATTCGACGCCATCGACCGCAAACGTTTCTAGTGGTAAACCCAGCTGCGCGAACGCTTCGGCCGGGAACATGCCCTGATAGGCAAGGTTATGCACGGTCATGACAGTACCGACACGCGGCGCTTGGGCGTGCTGCGGCAGGGTCGCCAGATAAGCGGGAGCAAGGCCGGCATGCCAGTCGTGGCCATGCACCACCTGCGGCTGCCACTGCGCATCAAGGCCGCGCGCCAGCCGCATCGCCATCCAGCCCAGAAGCGCGAAGCGGCGGTCGTTGTCTGCGTAGGCGACATTGTGCGCATCGGCATACGGATTGCCGGGCCGATCGTATAAATCCGGCGCATCGATCACGTAGATCGGGATGGCTGCCGCGGCCGATCCTGTGTCTGGCAGCCGCCCAAGCAGCAAGGTGATTGATGACGCGCCGAAAGCCGGTGGCAAAATATGCAAAGGCTGCAGATCCTGCACTCCCGCACGGATGGCCGGAAAGCCCGGCAGCAGTATCCGCACATCGCAGCCCAGCGCTACTTGCGCCGGTGGCAGGCCGGCAAGCACATCGGCCAGCCCGCCGGTTTTAAGGAGAGGAAAAATTTCAGTACAAACGTGCAGCACCCGCATGGCGATTCCCGCTCGGCCGGTGCGCCGCCGCGCCGATCGCAGCAGGTCACCATGGTGTTGTCGAGTTTATAGCAACGCGATTGCGATGTGCCGAACGACGACGGCAGACTGTCGTCCGCTGGCCTGGATTGATGAAATTCAAGTAAGGAATCACTCTCTCGCTCTCTCTTGCTCTGTTGCTTAACGACAGGTTGCAGGTGAGTTAAATTAATATGCGGCAACCGGTAAAAAAGTTCGACTACACTCGGCGCAACCATCATGCCTGTCCCGATTTCCGCTGTTTTTTCCATTTTTAAACGAGATTTTCCATGCCACTCTCCCTTCCCATCCGATTTTCATTCATCCACGCAGCGGTCGTGTCGACTGGCTGCCTCCTGTGTTCCACGCCAGTCGCTGCCCTTGCCGGCGAAACCGACAGAATCTCGACAGATCGCCCTGACTATGTCGATTCAAGCAGCGTCGTCGGTGAAAAACATTTGCAGATCGAGACCAGCGTGCAACAGGAGAGAAACAAGCGGGATGGCATCAGAACGCGGAATGTCTCGACACCGATCCTGATGCGCTATGGAATTTCCAAAAACGGCGAGCTACGCATCCAGACCGACGGCCGCCTGATCAACCGCACCGACGACACCGGCACTGGCGTGCAGGCGTCAGACCATGGCGCTGCGGACACCGCACTGAGCGTGAAATGGCATCTCGCCGATGGCGAAGATATCCATCCATCACTGGGCGTGATCATGCAAGCCGATCTCGACACCGGCTCGCTCGGTTTTCGTGGCAACGGCGTTCGCCCGTCTATCCGTACGCCCATCGAATGGGAGCTACCGATGCAATTCGACGTCGGCATCATGCCGGGACTGGCGCTCGACCGCACTGACGCCGGCCGTCGCTTCGCCAGCGCCTCGTTCGGCGTCGTGCTCGGCAAGGCCTGGACCGACAACCTGCGCACCTTCGTCGAACTCTCGGCGCCGCAGATCACGCAGGCCCGCAACGGCGGCACGCAGCTCTCCTTCGACACCGGCATCAGCTATCTGTTGTCCAACGATTGCCAGATCGATACCGCGATTTTGCGCGGCCTGAACAAGAACACGCCGGACACGACCTGGACCATCGGCTTCTCGTTTCGCCTGTAATACGGTCGCCATCGGCACAGCCCATCACTTCCGTCATTCGTCACCTGGCTAGCGCCGTCTTAACGTCCTCGCTGCGCTGGTCGAAGAAGCAGCGGCAGCGGCAGCCTCCATGCAAAACAAAACCGTGCGGCTGACGCAGGTGGTCAGCCGGTTCAAGGTAAGTTGGGAGCGCAGCTCGGGCAGAGAGGCCGGACGCGTCGCGAAATGGTGCGTTTTTCCATCAGCAGTGCAATCTGACCGGGCGGGTTCAGCGCCGCAGCGTGTTCACCTCGGCCATCATGCTGGTCGGGCGCACGGCATCGAGCCAGGTCACCAGGTCTGCGGCCATCAACGGCCGGCTGTAAAAATATCCCTGCCCCTTGTCGCAACCGAGCTGGCGCACGACGCCGGACTGCGCATCGGTTTCGATGCCTTCCGCAACCGTATCCATGCCCAGGCTGTGCGCCACACGTACCGTGGCTTCGATCAGCACCCGATGATGGGCACTGGTGTCGGACTGGCTGACAAACGAGCGGTCGATCTTGACGGTCTTGACCGGCAGCAGATGCAGGCAGGCCAGCGACGAATAGCCGGTGCCGAAATCATCGAGGGCCAGCTGCAGCCCGAGCGCCTTCAAGGCGTGCAGTTGCTGCTGGATCGAATCATCCTGTGCCGCCAGGCTTTCCGTGACTTCCAGCTGCAGGCGGCCCGCCGGCATGCCGGTGTCGAGCAAAATTTCCCGTACCCGTGCCGGCAGGGCCAGGTCGGCCAGCTGGGCCCGCGACAGATTCACGGCGAGCAAGCGTGGCGCCCGTGTGCCGAGCCGGCAACGCCAGTCGACGAAATCGGCACAGGCCCTGGCAAGCACGAATTCTCCGATCGCGCCGATCAGGCCACATTCCTCGGCAACGCCGATGAATTCGAGTGGCGGCACCACGCCGCGGGTCGGATGCCGCCATCGCACCAATGCCTCGACACCAACCGCACGGTCGACATCGCCGCCGGTCTGCAGACCGACCACCGGCTGGTAGACCACGAACAGTTCCTTGGCAATGAGTGCGCGTCGCAAGTCGGCTTCAATGCCGCCGCGCAGTGCAGCCCGCTCCCGCATGACCGGATCGAACACGAGAAAGCGGGCGCCACCGGCACGTTTGGCTTCGACCATGGCGATGCTGGCATCCTGCAGCACGCCATCTGCCTGCAGGCCGGCATGGTCCGCCATCACCACGCCCATGCTCAAATGACACGTGATTTGCTGCCCCTCCACCAGGCAAGGCACCGACAGCGAATCAAGCACCCGGCGCGCCACGCGCATCGCATCTTCAAGCCGCTGCATGCCTTCGAGGATGACGACGAATTCATCACTGCCAACGCGGGCAGCCATCTGGCCCATGCCGGCGGCACGACCAACGCGATCACCCGAGCGCAGCGTGCCGCGCAAGCGTTCGGCGAGCATTCCCAGTACCTTGTCGCCAGCCGCATGGCCGAGCGTATCGTTGATCTGCTTGAAGCGGTCGCAGTTCATGAAAAACACGGCGAAATCCGCGCCGTTGACCGCGCCAGCCCGGGCGTCCAACATGCGTTGCAACTGTTCACGCACGGCGGCGCGATTGGGCATCTGGGTCAGCAGGTCGGTGCGGGCAGCCGTGTTCAGGTCGCGCTCGAGCTTCTGCTGTTCGCGCTCGACTTCCAGGGTGGCGTCGGCCAGCACCGCCATCAAGGCGCCGGAATCAAGTTTCAGCAAACTCAGCGACAGCACCTGCGTCGCACTGCGCACACCGAAGCTGCGCAAGTCCAGCCGCATGCCATCACAGACGACACCGGCATTCGACCCGAAATCTCGGGTGAGTTGCTCCAGATTCGGCACAACGCCGCCCAGAACGGCGAACAGGTTCTCGAGGTCGCCGTTCGGCGCCAGCGGCATCAAGAGCTGAGCCGACATCGGATTGAGCATCTCGATCTCACCCGATGCCGAAATCTGCACCAGGCCAATCGGCGCCCGGTACAGGAACTGCACCAGCGCTTCGTAATTGTCGAGGCCTTCACTTGCCATTGTCAGCTCCCCAGCATTCGATGCGATTGCGGCCGCGTCCCTTGGCTGCATACAATGCCAGGTCAGCGCGTTTCATCAGCGCATCCAGGCCAGTGATGTCCTGGTCGACGCTGGCCACGCCGCCACTGAGCGTGCAGGCAATCGACACGCCATCGATGTCCAGCGGTTGTGCCGCAATCGCGGCACGCAGCCGCTCGGCGACTGCCTGCGCGCCGGGCAGGTCGGTCGACGGCAGGAGGACCGCGAATTCTTCGCCACCGATCCTGGCCACGATGTCGATTTGCCGGAATGCCGCCGTGAGGGCCTTCGCCAGGTGGACCAGCACCCGGTCGCCGACCGGATGGCCATGTCGATCATTTATCTGCTTGAAATGATCGACATCGAACAAGACCAGTGAAATCGCTCGCGGTGCCCGGCGCAGCCGTTCGAACTCGAGCCCCGCAGCGTCGAAGAATGCCCGACGATTGGCTATACCCGTGAGGAAGTCACAGGTGGTTGCCTGTCGGTGGCGCTCGCTGGCGTCACGACGATCACTGATGTCACGGATGACCAGACAATATGCAGCGTCGCCGTTGGCGCCGGGCTTTGGCTCGCCGTCGCCGCTGCCGCCAGCGCCGAGCAGGCCTAGTTGGCGGCAGTCGCGCAGTGGCGCGATCAGCGTGCTGGCCCAGAAAACCTTGCCGTCTGCCCGCACCCGTTCCCCTTCATCGAGGCTCCAGCCGTTTGAATCGGCGTCGTGCAGTCGGTCAAGCAGCGACTGATGCGATGCGCCGCCCTCCGGATAAAACAACGCGTAGGACTGTTTGAAGGCAGCCTCTCGTGTAAATCCGGTCACGCGGCCGATGCTGTCGTTCCAGTCGACGATTCGGCCCTCGGTATCGAGACCCACCAGTGCATAGTCGGCAATCCCGGTCAGGATCGCATTGAACCAGGCTTCATTGAGCTTCAACTGGCGCTCGCGCCGCACTTGCAGGGAAACGTCGTTGATGACCACCATCAGCCGGGAATGATCTAGCTTGACGATGCTCACCGCCAGAATCTGCGGATCGGTCTTGCCCGGTATACCGGCATTGACCTGGACCCGCAGCGCGTCGCAGATCATGCCTTGCGGTTGTTCAAAGGCTGCACACAGATTGCGCAGCTCGGGCGCCACGGGTTCCAGCGCCGTGAACAGGTTGGTCAGGCCGCCGTCGCGCGAAATCGGCATGAGCAATTGCGCCGACAGCGGATTGATCATGCCGATTTCACCAGACATGGACGCCTGCACCAAGCCGACCGGCGCCAGATACAGGAACTGGATCAGCGCTTCGTGCTCTTCATCGATACTATCGACCGTCATCGTCTCAACTATTCCGGTGGACCAATACATATTGCATGCCGGCATTCGGCATGGCTAGCAACCGCAGGCGGACCTTGACCGGGCGCATGCGCAGCGTCAGAACGTAATCGAGGGTCTCGTCGAGCGCCGTACCCTCATTCTTGGCGTCGTCGAAACGCTGCGCGACCATGAAATTATTCATGCAGGGCGCGACCATGGTGAACAACGCATGGCCGACGACCCGCTCGCGCGAGAGCCCGGCGCAGCGTGATTCATAAGTATTGTACAAACGAACGATAGTGTCGGCGTCGAAGCCGATGACGCCGAAATTCAATGCGTCGAGACCGGCTTCGTCCATGGCAGCAAATGCTGCGCCAATGTCGGCGTCATCGAATTCCGGGTGTGCAGGATTGCTCATTTGGGTACTCTTCCATTCGCGGGCTATGATCGGGCAGCCTCTGTTGTGCTGGTGCGGGTATGGTCGACGCGCTGGCATCGGACCATGCAGTTGCCCTTCGAGGCACTGGACGGCCAGACTGCATGGGCGACCATGCACGCGGCGATAAGTTATAGCATGCCACTTGAATAAGTGCAGCAGGGTAACATTCGAACCGTGGCAAACTTGCCACGGCAGGCTGGCAGCAATGTCTTGTCAGCCATGGCAGGTCGTAGACGGTGCTGCCGTCATCGCTACCGATGCCGGCGCGAAGTTGCTGGACGGCGTGCCATGTGCCGGACCAGGTCAGGGGCCGGGTGGCAAGGGATAGGGAATCCCGGAAGGCGCCTCCAGCGGAATCGGCGCACGCAGAACGGGCGTGATGCGTGGCGACGCCGGTACTGAAGGACTCTGTTGGATCTGTTCGACCTGACGCGCCTGACGCGCCTGACGCATCTGATACGCCGAGGGCAGTCGCGGCACCGACGGTCGTGCCGCCGTTTGGTTTGATGTCGCGCGCAGCACTTCCGATCGGGTACGTTCGCCTGCGACCACGCGCTCTGGCGCACCGTCTCCAGCGCCGGAGCTGGTTGCGCCATCAGTCAGCCCTCCCGACGAGGTGGAACGGACCGGCGCGGATTGCGGCACGGGCGCTCTCGAGAGGAATGGTCCATGCGAGCGGGTCGTCGCCCGCGGTGCAACCGCGGCCGAGGATTCGGACTCGGCTGCGGCTACAGGCTTTGCGCCAAGAGAATCGGAGGCGATCAATACTTCGCCTGGTGCCAGAGCCAGCGCCGGTGGAATCACCGATGACCCGATCGATGGTCGTGCCGAGTCGGCAAGATCGGCAGTCCGAACTGGAGCCGCCGGCGTCGACTGCCTCAGGGCAACGGCTGGTTCACTCATGGCCGGCGTTTTGTTCATCGCCTCGATCGACGAGGCGGTACCTGCGACCGAGGTGCGTCGCAGGTCGGGCACGATGCCACTCAGTATGCCCACGCCCAGCAAGCTGACCGTGATCACGGAGACAGCCGCTGCCGCCGTCAGCGGATGCAATTTTGGAAAACGGGAAGCAGGCCCGGCGACGGCGCCGGGCGACTCTTGCAGATAATGTATGCGCGCCATGGTGAGCTGATCGTGGATGGTGAGGGTCGATCGGCCAATCTACCGTATCCACATGGTGATCAAGGCAACAAGCTGTATCTGTTGTGAGCATTCGTTACGACAGCGACACCTTACTGACGTCCGAAGGCGCCGTCCTGGTCCAAGGGCGTGACGCCAATCCGGAAATGCTTGCGCTTGTCACCCATCAGTTCCCGCAGATGCGCGATGCTCAGTTCCGTGACCTCATGCATCCGCAGGAGCGTCGATGGTCCGACCGGAATCTGCTGGTGCCGGATCTTGCTGATCACCGGTGGACTCAAGCCAAGCGTACGTGCCAGGGCGGCATCGTTTTTCAGCTTCATGGTGCTGCGCAGGACGTCCAGCAAACGACCTGGATCGTATTCCAGTTCCGGTGGCTCCGGAGACACCGCCGGCTTGAGCAAGCCGTGGCGCACGCGCTGTTCGGTAATGCTGTCTGTTTCCTTGACTTGATGGTGTCGCATTGTCAGCCTCATTGGTAATCAGTTGAAAGGAACGGCACAAACACACGCTTCAGGTGCATCATGCATGGTCATCGCGCCCGGCCCTGCAGTACGACAGCCAGTGCGTGCAAACAGCAGCCGGCAGATCGATGGGTTGGCGAAATCGACGGGCCCAGTCTGCCGGGGCCACCTGTTAAGCGGTGTTAAGAAGCCGTAAATGTTGGTAAAGCGAAAGCACGTATCGGCGTGTAGCGCCGTTACACGATGACGGCTTGTTGAAAGGATGCCCCCTGGATCGATTGCAATGGCGGCCACGCTGGCCGGCGCGAATGCCACGATGGATCGGCTGGGGTGCAAAGCGGCTGCAGCATCTTGCCGACGCTTCGCAACCGCCTGTGGCGCGTGCGTCCGCGCTAGTCCAGCTGTGTCTTGTCTTCTTCGTTACCTGCTTGCTGCTGTTGATCGTCTATGCACTGGCGCTGGTGCCGTTCACGCCAAGCAGCGCGGACCTGCGCAAGGCAAAACATGACCAGCCAAGTCTGCTGATCTCGGTCGACGGCAAACCGCTGGCCAGCTTCAAACGTTTCAACCGGGAATGGGTGCCTTTGTCGCGCATCGCACCGCCAGTCGTGCAAGCCCTGATTGCGACAGAAGACAACCGGTTCTATCAGCATCATGGCGTCGACTTCTATCGTCTGGCCGGTGCAGCATGGCACTCGCTCGGCGGTCATCTCGAAGGCGGCTCCACCATTACCCAGCAGCTGGCGCGCAATCTCTATCCCGACGAAATCGGGCGCGCCCGCTCGCTCGGCCGCAAGCTGCGGGAAACCATCACCGCGCTGAAGATCGAGCATGCGTTCAGCAAGCAGGAAATCCTGGAGACTTACCTCAATACGGTGCCTTTTCTCTATGACGCGTTCGGCATCGAAATGGCCTCGCGCACCTACTTCGACAAGGCCGCCTCGGCGTTGACGATCGCAGAAAGCGCGACCCTGATCGGCATGCTGAAAGGCGCCAGCCATTACAACCCGGTCTTCAATCCCGCGCGCGCCACTGCACGCCGCAACGTGGTTCTGACGCAGATGGTGCGACGTGGCGTGCTTAGCGCAGGCGTCATGCGGACAATCGTGCGCCAGCCGATCGTGCTGGCTTTCGAACGCCAGCAACCGTCGCGTGGAAATGCGCCCCATTTTGCGGACCATGTGCGCAAGTGGCTGCTCGACTGGGCTGCCCGTCATGACTACGACATCTATGCCGATGGCTTGAAAATCTACACCACCATCGATTCCCGTCTGCAGGCTGCCGCCGTCCAGGCAGTACGCCGGCGCTTGAACGCCCTGCAGGCAGTGGCGGACGTGGAATGGGGAATTGCAAGCGAGCGGCAAATCGGATCAACGACCGAGCCCTACGCCGCCATGCATGCGCGCATTCAACCATTCGCGCATTTCTGGCGCACGCATGCGGCACTAAGCGCCAGCCTGATTCGAGAATCGCCTGCCTATCGAACGGCCCTGGCACGTGGCGAGACGCCAGCCGCAGCCTTCGCGCGACTGCAGCAGGACGACGCTTTTGTCACGCAGCTACATGCAACGAAAAGCCGTCTCGAAGGTGGTTTCATTGCGCTCGATCCTACTTCCGGCGACATCAAGGCATGGGTTGGCAGTCGTGACTTCGATCTGAACCAATTCGACCACGTGGCCCGTGCACAACGCCAGCCAGGATCCACCTTCAAGCCCTTCGTATACGGCGCAGCCATTGAAGCTGGAATGGCACCTGATCAAGCCTTCATCGATCGTGTGATCGACTACCGGGCCCGTGATGGCAGTGTCTGGCGCCCCACCGACGTGACCATGCCAAGCGGGCGCAGCATGAGCGCGACCGAAGCACTGGTCCATTCAAAAAATACGATTACTGCGCAGGTGATGGAGCAGGTCGGTGCCGAGCGCGTCGCCGACTTTGCCCGCCGTGCCGGCGTGCGCCAGAGCAGGCTTGCACCCGTGCCATCCCTGGCCTTGGGCACGAGCCCGACGAGCTTGCTGGAAATGGCCAGCGCCTACGCTACCATTGCCGATGGCGGCCAATACCGAACGCCAATGATGGTGACCCGCATCGAAGACCGAAATGGCCGGATTCTGGTGTCGTTTTCTAACAAGGTGGAATCGGCCATTGGCCGTGGAACGGCAGTCACATTGGTGCAGATGCTGCGGGGAGTCGTCACCCAGGGCACCGGCCAGAACCTGCGCACGCAATTCGGGATTCAGGGGGAAGTCGCCGGCAAGACGGGTACCACGCAGGACAACACCGACGGCTGGTTCATGCTCATGCATCCGCGCCTGGTGGCCGGGGCCTGGGTTGGTTTCGACGATCCACGCCTTGCCATGCGGAGCAGTTACTGGGGACAAGGCGCACACACTGCATTGCCGGTCGTGGGGGACGTGTTTCGACAAGCGGTCGATGCGCGCCTGATCGATACCAATGCCCGATTTGCGCGGACACGCGATACCTGGTTCGCCGCCGGCATCTGGGGTCCGCCGTTGGATGCGGCCCTGGACTGGATCGCGCGGGTGGGTACGATGACGAATGCGGTGAATGCCGCTGCAGCAACACCCACCGACCCGTCGGTCTGGCGCGATCTGTTCAAGTCATTGCAACATGTCTTCGAGTAACCCGAAACTGTTGACCAGAACCGATGCGCGCTTTGGTCAGTTCCCGCGGAACAACTGGTTGTTCATCGCGCCTGGTTGCGGCGTTGCGTGGACATCATTCGCGTCGAGCTGTGAGCCGCGAGCCGTATCGGCATAGTGGCCTGACCCGTTGAGGCGGTCGTTCGAAGCCGCACCGTACTGCGCACGGCCGGTCGCATCGGTACCACCCGTGCCCGACATGCCGGACGACGTGCTGCGATCTGCCGGGCGTGTGGAATCATAGCTGCCGCCGCGCGTGTCTTGCGTCGCCGGTGCCCGTGAATTCATGTTGGAAGTGTCGGCATCATTCATCGGTTGCGTGGAATTCATGTTTCCGTTCGACATGTTACTGTCCGCGCCTGCCGCGCCCGTCGTGCTGGTCTGCGAAAGCGCGGCTGAACCGGTAAAAATCGTCGCGGCGGCAAGCGCTGCAGCGGCAATCACGTTCTTGTGAAATGAATGCATGTTGGTTCTCCTGTAATGTTGTTTCGGTGCCGGATGGCGAACACCATAAGGTACCCGCGTTGCAGATGCCCGGATGTCGGCGTTGTAGCCAAATGGATGTAGGAATACTTGTTATTTTCGGTAGCGCCGTGTGTTCGGATATGCATTGCAACCGCGAATTTAATCCGTGTACTTTGCAGCCAGAATCATCTGCCGGCTAACACGCGCATTCGATTGCGGCGCCAGCCAACAGCCCCGCATCGGCCTGTTAAGCTTCCGTCATGACTTCCTTCCATCAGGCGCGAGCGTTTTTTTTCAGCCATTATTTTTATCGCGGCCTGCGGGTTGGCATCGGTGTCGTTGGGCTGACCCTGATTGCCGATGTGTTCTTCAGCCTTTCGGTTGCCATGACGATCAGCATCGGCGCGCTTTGCACCAGCCTGATGGACCTGCCTAGTCCGCTGCGTTACAAATTCAATGAAATGCTGGCTTGCGCAGTGCTGTGCAGTCTGGTCACGCTGATCGTGAGCCTATGCGCACCGCTGCACTGGCTGCTCGACGTGGCCGTGGTGGTGATCAGTTTTCTGGCCAGCCTGATGGTCGCCTATGGCAAGAAAACCATGCCGCTGCAATTCGCCGCATTGTTCATCATGAGTCTCTCGCTCGGCAGCAGTCTCGACGGCCGCAGCCCGTTCGCCCATGCGACGCTGGTGCTGGCAGGCGGCGTCGGTTATACCGCCTACGCGATGCTGGTGTCGTGGGTACTGCGCAATCGGATCAAGCAGCAGATCCTGGCCGAAGCCCTGTCGGCGCTGGCCCGGTATCTGCGCATCAAGGCCGGTTTCTATCAGCCTGGCGTCGACCTGCCGCGTCAATTCAACCTCCTGGTTCGCCAGCAGAGCGTACTGGCCGAACGCCAGCAGGATTCACGGGACCAGCTTTTACGCGTCAGCAGCGATCGCAATGATGCCCACCTGCTGCAGCTGCACTTTCGGATGCTCGACATCTACGAATTGGTCTTGTCGACTCATGTCGACTATGTACGCCTGCAGGCGGAATATGGAGACCATGACGTCCTTGGCCAGTTGCATGCGCTGATCGAGGCCGCCGCTGACGATATCGATGCCATCGCTTTCGACTTGAGCCGCAAGCATGTCCTGCGCCGTACCGGCGACCATGCCGCGGCAATCGCCGCCATCGACGCTGCGCTTGCCGCCATGCCTGCCACCGTGCCGGTGGCTGCTGCCGCCACGACGTCCGGTGCGCCGCCATCGGCCATGCCAACTGGCCTGACGATCGGCATCCTGCAGACCTCGTGGGTCAAGCTGCGCGCCGTTGTCACAGCGGTCGTGCAGTTGGGCCAGCCGCAACTGCTGCAGGAGCCGACAGGTGCACTGTTTGCCGACATGACGCCGTTTCTATCGCAGCAAAGCTATGAACTCGCACTGTTGCGCACGCACCTGCACTGGCAATCGCCGGTGTTTCGGTATGCCCTGCGCATGGCGCTGGCCGTGGCCACCGGCCTTGCCGTGGCAGCCGCCCTGCCCTATTCGGCCCATGCTTACTGGCTGATCCTGACCATCGTCGTAGTGCTCAAGCCGAGCTTCAGCATGACGCGCCAGCGCCGCACCGACCGCTTGCTGGGCACCATGGCGGGCTGCGTGATGAGCGCCGTGCTGCTGCATTTTTTTCAGGCGCCTTGGGTACTGCTGGGGTTCCTGTTCATTGCAACGGTCGCCGCCGCCGCTTTCGTCACCGTCCGCTACCGCTTCACTGCAGTTGCAGCCAGCATGCAGGTGCTTTTGCAGATCAATCTGCTGGCGCCAGGCACTGGCCACCTGATCGGCGAGCGCCTGACCGACACCATCATCGGCGCGGCAGTGGCCACCCTGTTCAGCTTCGTTTTGCCGAGTTGGGAATACCGCGCCTTGCCACGCCTGATCGAAGCCATGCTCGCCGCCAGCCGGAAGTACCTCGACGCCAGTGGCGAATTGCTCACAGGACGCGTGCCACACGACTTCGGCTATCGGATTGCCCGCAAGCGATTCATGGATACGCTGGCCGGCCTCAGCGGTGCGCTCGTACGCATGCGCGATGAACCGGTGAACAAGCAACGTGCAGTGCGAGAGACCGATCGCTTCGTCGTGCAAAATTATCTGGTGGTGGCCAACGTGGCGGCAATCCGCCTGCTGCTGGCACGCCATGCCCAGGACCTGCCGCGCGAACGGGTGACCGACGCGTTGAATCTGGCGTGGCGCGACGTCGCCGCGATGCTCGGCCAGGCCCAGGCGGCGTTTGCGGGCCGCATTCAGGCAAGCGCGCCGTCGACCCTTCCGGGTGGCCCGTCGTCGGTCACCTCAACGGCGCCCGATCCCCATGATCCCGTCGCCCCGGACCTGCCGCCGTCGAGCTGGCCGGCATGGCCACGGCTGATGCGGCGGCTTCAACTGCTGCGCGAGGATACGGCAGGATTGGTCGAGGAAAGCGCAGCCCTGGCGGCCGCTCTGCATGGCGATCGACAATGACGGGCAGTCTGGCCTGATGACGGGTTAGCAGGCAGGCGGGTGCCGCCATGTCTGCGGGTCGAGAGACAGATCCGGATAATGTGACGCAATGGCCGGGCACCAGACCAATGCGAGTCGCCCGCAGTGTCAGCACTCAGCTGCGATAAGATCATTGCCTTTTCCACACCAGGTGCAGCCCATGGCCCACATCCAACCTTCCGGCTGGCGCGAGGTTGCCGTCACCGGTGCGGCCTTGCGCGAGATCGAGACACTGGCGCGCTTCGAGCACGGCTTGCCTGACGCTTATACCGTTTTGCACGGCGTGCACTGGACCCGGCTCGACCAGGGATTTTCTGCCTACGGTGACATCGATTTCATCCTGATTGCGCCAAGCGGCCGCGTGCTGTTGATCGAGCAAAAGACCGGCTTGCTGGTGGAGACACCGGAGGGTTTGCACAAGACCGTCCTGGGCCGCCAGAAAAACGTGCACACCGATATCCTGCGTACCGTCGATCAATTGAGAAGCCGCTTTGCCAAGGGCGGCGAGGAGCTGGCGATCGATTACCTCCTGTATTGTCCTGACTACCGCATGCGCGACCTGCCGCTGGCCGGCATCGACGCCAGCCGCATCGTCGATGCCAGTCGGCGCGACCAACTGCTGGCGATCATCCGCCAGATCCTTCCTGCGACTGCAGCGACCGGAGCAGAAGGCGCAGGGGCGGCGCCGGCATTTCGCAACGTGTTGCGGTTTTTCAGTGACAGCCTGCAGCTGATACCTGACCCGAGCGCCATGATCGGCCAGGCCACGCAACTCGTCACACGCCTCTCCGGTGGTCTGGCGACCTGGGCGCGTCAACTGGAATTCACGCCCTTTCGCCTGCGCGTGGCAGGTACTGCCGGCAGCGGCAAGACCCAGTTGGCACTGGCCGAATACCGCGCCGCGCTTGTCGCTGGCAAGACGCCGCTCTATGTCTGCTACAACCGGCCGCTGGCTGACCATATTCGCGCACTCGTGCCATCGGGCGGCAGGGTTGCGACCTTCCACATCCTGTGCGACGCCTTCGCGCGGCAGGCCGGGTCCGTCCCCGACTATACCGACCCTGAAGTCTGGCGCATGCTGGAACGCTTCCTTGCCACTGCGACCATCCCCCAAGACTGGCTGTACGACGTATTGATCGTTGATGAAGGCCAGGATTTTGCCGCTGCCTGGCAAGCCAGCCTGATGCGGTTGTTGCATGCCGACGGAAGAGCAATCTGGCTGGAAGACCCGATGCAGAATCTGTACGATCAGGTGCCTTTGCCGATGCCGGGCTGGGTCACACTCCATTCAACGGCCAACTATCGCAGCCCGCGTCAGATCGTCGAATTGCTCGCACACCTGGGCGACGACGCGCGCGAGATCACCGCGGCCAGTCCGTTCGTTGGCGACGTCGTCGATTGGCTTACCTATCCGGCTGGCGACACCGAAGCGATGCTGGAGAAAACCAAGCAAGCAGTCACTCTCTGTCTTGGCGCTGGCTTCGTGCGCACCGACATCGCCATCGTGACGTTTCGTGGCCGCGAGAAATCCGCAATCTTGCACCGGGATCAGTTGGGCAAGCACGCCTTGCATTCCTTCACCGGAAGCTACGACCTGTTCGGTGTGCCGATATTTCGACATGGCGATCTGCTGGCCGAGTCGATCTACCGCTTCAAGGGCCAGGCCGCGCCAGCGATCATTTTTACGGAAATCGATTTTCAGGAACTCGACGCGCGCGCGTTTCGCAAGCTCTTCGTCGGCATGACCCGCGCCCGGCTGAAACTGGTGCTGGTGCTGAGCGATGCGGCTGCAGCGATCTTGCGTTTGCGTCTGGCGTGATCCTGGCCTGCTGACACAGCAGCGAGATTTCCCCGCCCTTGCCTGTTCTTCACCGTTCGCCGCCCCTGCAGACTATGGCACGCATCACGTCGCAGTGACCGTATGCCGATGCATGTCTGACAAGGCAATGGCGTAGACTGCGTAGTCTCGTCTGTCAAAGGATTATCATGCGCACAGTATTGAACCTGCTGGGTGGTCTTTTTGTTTTCTTCGGCGTCGTCTGGTTTTTACAAGGCATCAATGTGTTGCCCGGCAGCTTCATGACCGGGCAAATTCAATGGGCCGTCTATGGCGCCATCAGCGCCGCGGTCGGCGTGGTGCTTGTTGTCGCTGCGCGGCGATTGGGTGCGAATCGACCACGATAAGCAGGTGGAGCTGGGTTCTGCCACCAACCACCTTGCCGTTCGCCACTCAAATTCCAAAGGATTTGCCATGCTGGAAAACCTGCCCGACGTCATCGGCCATGCGCTGCGCCATCGGCGCGCCGGGCTCGATCAAGTCGCCTTCAACCTGATCGATCTGCGTGCCGGCACGGCGAGCATTGTCGTGGCCAGCATGGCTTTTCACGATCATGGTCCGATTCCCTCCCGCTACACCGCTGATGGCGAGGGAATTTCCCCGCCCCTGTCGTGGACCGGCATTCCGGCCGGCGCCGACGCGCTTCTACTCCTGGTGGAAGATGCAGATGCGCCGACTTCGCATCCGCTGGTGCATGCGATCGTCGCTGGTATCGTTCCCGAAGACGGCGCACTCGCCGAAGGTGGCATTGATCCGGAGCATGCGAATCGCGAGGCCGTGACGGTTTCGACGGAGCCATCCGTGTCGACCAGCCCATCTTCCCTGTCGCCGCCACAGGACCTGCACTGGCGCGTCGGCCGCAATTCCTACCTGCAGACCAACTGGCTTGCGCCCGACCCGCCGCCTGGCCATGGCGTGCATCGGTATGTCTTTCAGGTGTATGCGCTGGAGCCCGGCGAGGCGCTGCCATCCACGCCGGGCCGCGACGCGGTGCTGGAAGCGATTCGTACCCGCGGAATTGCCAGTGGGATGCTTATCGGCACCTACGAGCGACCCGACGGCAGCATCGCAAATCCGACCGCTTCGGCGGCAGGTGAAGCTGACTCTCCGGCCGGCATGACGCCGGCTTGATCCCAGCGGCGACGCCGAAAGCCGGTGGCTTGACTGGATCCATATCGCTTTTCACGCCAGACGCGTGATCGGCACGAGCGGATTGCCGGCGTTCATGGTCATCGCCGCTGGCTCAGGCCGAAACACAAGTTGACCGGCTTGCCATGCCTGTTGCATCGACGCGAGGCGCTCGGCATCCTGCCCCGTATCGCCGGCGATCGGCGACAGTAACCCGCTCGTCACCAGGTAGTCATCGACCATCTGCGGCGTGAACCAGTCATGGATGCCGTCTTCAAACAACACGCGATAGCACTCTTCTTTGCCCCGCACCGTGATCTGAAACACGATTCCGCGTTCGCCCTCGTCAGCCAGGCTGCCAAATGCTGCGCTGACCGTCACGATGCTACCGAGCGTCATGTAACCCCGATAACGATATCCGGCTGGTCGTCGCTTTCCTGCAGCGCCTGGCTCGGCCTGCGTCTGCCGTGCACCTTCATGCGCCATGGCCTGCTCGATGCGACGGCGCCGACGTGTCTGGTCGCGTAATGCATCGCGCAGATCGGGCAAGCCCAGCAAGGCATCGTCGTAGCGCAGGTCACGCTGTTCATCCCGGCAGACCATGCTGATCCATGCCGGCGTGACGCCCCAGCGTTGCGCCAGCGTGGTGAATCGCCATCCCTTGTCCCGCGCCAAAGCCTTGAACTCGGCGCGCGTCAGGCGGACATCGTTCGGTGCTTTGGCGGGAATGGGGAGAACGCTCTGCATTGGACCGGAACAGGTTTAAGATCGATTCAAAAAACATCAACCACAGTTGATGTTTTATTTTCTGAGATGATACGCGATTTCAGATATTGCAGAGCTCTCTGCCGCCCGGCAACGGGTGAAGGGCAATCACCATCTGGCTTCCGGGCGAGGCTCTGGTTGACACCCCCTCCCGAAATGGCTGCTCGTCCATGCGCGTGCAACCAGTGATTCGCTCTGCACGTCAGGTTGCCTAGTCAGTGCTGAAATGAATGCACCCGCCGGCGATAAAAACCAACTTGCAACGAAGCGCGACTGCAGCTGGTTTTGCGGAGAAATTGCAAAAGCGGGCGCGAGCGAAGAAGGGGTTTAAGGTGAGGGAATTCTCGTAACTAGAGGAAATTATTTGATGATCGGATTCTATATTTAACGTTTTCATTCTGATCTTGCAATTGGTCGTTCAAACTTTGAACATCCATTGAATCAGGGACTTACAGAACCGCTGCCTTGCATGTTTGCCCAACCTGATGCTCGACAAAGCGATACGCAATTCCTTTGTAAAAACCCGACCCAAATAAAAAGCATCAATTTTGAAGCAGCTGACTTTGCCCATTGTGGACGTGTCTATTCAAAAAAAGAGCGGCACAATGGCCGCCCTTCCCTTTGATTCAATCGTTCAAACTTTGAATCGTCTTAAAATCAACGAGTTACAAATTCGCTGATCAGTCAAGGCGCATTGCCTCTTCCCGCAATAAAATTTCTAACCGCTCCATCACGGCTGTAATCCTGTCCGAATCGGCAAGTTTGATGACGACCGTGCTACCTCGCGCCGTCAGTTCTGCAAAGCGTTGTTTGCCCTGCTTGATGATTACTGGCTTGACCGGCGTTACAGGCACCGCAGGCGTGGCTTTGCTGGCTGCGACGATCAACGCCTGCTGCAGGTTGACCTCACCGGCAGCCAGTTTGGCAATCGCATCGTCGGCCAGCGGCAAGTTCTTCAGCTTGGCCGCAATCGTTGCGCTGACCAGATGGGGTTGGGCCGACAGGATTGCCTGCACCGATGGACTCAGTTCGTCAAAAGCAAACAGCATCGACAGCATGGTTTTCGACAATCCGCTTTCTCGCGCCAGTTCTGCCTGGGTCTTGCCGGTGGCAAGTTGTAATTGCTTGAAGCCTAAATATTTTTCAAAATCAGGTAATGCCGGCGATAGCAGATTGCTGTAGAAGGCTGCCGGCAACACTTGCTCCTCGCCCAATTCCAGAACGTTGGCTTCAATTTCGGACCGTCCGAGCTCGACATAGGCCTGAACCCGATTATGGCCGGCAATCAACTCATGCTCGCCGGACGGCAATGTCCGGATCGTAATTGGATTGATCAGCGGAAATGCTGCCAGATTAGCTTTCAACTCGGCAAACTCTTCAGTCGTCAATTGACGTTGCCGGCCGTCGACGATTTTCAGTTCCGCTATTGCCACCCGCCGATTGCGCAATACCGCGTTTTCTGCTTCGGCCTTGGCGGCCCGATGCTGGGTATCGAGAAACATTCCCGGACTAGTCTTGATGCGCGGCGCTAGAAAATCCGCCCGCTCACGCGGCTTGATGCCTTCGGTCTTGTCAAAAATCTTTGCGCCAAGCTTTGTCATTATCTTCTCCAGGCAAGGGTCAGTTGGCCAAGGACATGGTCGACCAGCGAATCCATCGGCTCCTTGTAGCGCTTGTAGGCTTCGATCGAGCCATCCGGTTTGTGCAGATCATAGATCGTCTTGAGCTGGGTGGCAGCGGATTTCGCCACCGAGCTTTCCGGAATACCGATGGCACCCAGATGCGTGCCATAGGACGCCTGAATCCAGCCGCGCACGGCCGAAGCCATCAGGTCTGACTCGGATTTTGTCTTCGTGAGAAAGATTTCTACAAAGTCATATTTCTTGGTTGCAGCGAAACTCGGCAATGTTGCTGCCAGCTCCGCAAACACACCCCAGAATTGCGTGCTGGAAGCATAGTCCAGTGCATCGAGCGGGCAGGGCATTAGAAGGCCGTCAGCGGCCACCATGGCATTTTGGGTGAGGTACCCTAGGGAGGGGCTCGTATCGACCACCATGACGTCGTATTCGCGTCGTAGAGGCTCTAATCCGGCACTGAGCTCCATCCAGAACTCATAGCCTTGTGACAGGAGCTTTGCATCCCGCGCTTTTGCCGGAATCACAAACTCGGCGGCCAGCAGGGCGCTGGAGGCCGGGATCAGGTCCATGTTGTGCCAGTAGGTGTCGCGCACCGCATACCGCAAGTCGGATTGCTCGCCGTACAGGTACGGCATGATCGTATGGTCGTGCTCGATTTCCAGCTCCGGCGAGAGGCCGGCCAGCATCGTCGCCGATCCCTGGCCATCGAGGTCGATCAACAAGACTTTCAATCCGCGCAATGACAAGCCTTGGGCCAGGCATACCGCCGAAGTCGTCTTGTTGACCCCGCCCTTGTAATTCGAAATCACCACCACCTTCCCTGGCTTGCCGGCGGGTCTGGTCGGCCGCTTGCCGAGCACGCGCACGCAACCGATCGCTTCTTCCAGGCTGTAGCTGCGCGACTTCTCGCCGGTACGGTAATCGCCGATCGGCAGGTCATGCTTCCGGGCCAGATGCTTGAACTGCACGCGATCAACCCCGCAAAGCGCAGCGACCTGGGGAATCGAAAAGCTGGGAGCCTGTTTTCTGGGAAACGGTTCTAGCATTTTGTCGCGTACCTGTTCCAGCACGTCTGCCGAATCGGCTGCCATCTTGGCAAGCTCGTCGATGGAAACGGGCGGTGAGAGGATCAGGTCGGGGTTCAGCATGACATTCCTTGGGGTGACGGGTTGTCGAAATATAGCACTGTCTGTACGGAAATTTGCCAGAATGCCGCTGTTGCCATAGATCTTGAAGTTGCTTTTAGTTTTGTAGTTTCTTTTTTTTAATTGAATTTTAGAAAAAAACGCGCGCTTTTTTCCTTGTGTGTTTTTTTGAAACGAAGTTCTTGTAAACCTTTGAAATTCTGCGAAGCGAGCTGCCATGCGGGTTTGCGGCGTTTTGGGTGAGTAAATTCCATAACTATAGTGAGAACATTCTCGGTTCTTTTTCTCAAAAGGTGAGACTTTTCTATTTCTAAGGTGAGGAAATTCTACTTCCCGCGCGTCGAGATTTCCCCTACCTGTGGATAAGCTGTGGATAACTTTTCGATAACCACGGGCATTTTTGATAATGTAAAAACACGCCTTTTCTACAGCGGATTATTTCTGGTGAGGAAATAATTGATCGCGAATCACCTTTCTGATAGCCTGCCTTCATGGAACCCGTTCGCCAGATCGTCAAGCGCCCGAATGAAACCATTGGCATCGTGCCCAATGGCAAACAGCGCATCACACTGCTGGTACGGCGTCTCTACAGCGTGATTCTTCTGTTCTCGCAGCAGCAAGGCGAGCGAGAGGAATACTCTGCAGCATTGGCCGACATGCTCAGCGCTGCCCATTCTTCCGGGTCGAACCGGGCACAAGTCAAGGAGGTGTTGCGCGACATCCGCGCCATTGGCGTCGACTGGAACGTGCGCGACGGTGAACACGAGGTCTGGAAAAATGTTGGCCTGATCGAGGAACCGGGCTTGATCGACGGCCGGGGTACGCCCACCATCGTGACCTGGAAGCTACCCAAGCTGATCCGCGCGCGCCTGCTCGATCCACGCGGCTTTTTCACCCGAATCTCGCTGGAGATGATGACGCGGCTACGCTCCGGCGCCTCGATTGCCTTGTATGAAATCTGTTGCCAATACGTAAGCAACGATCACGGCAAGGGGGAGGGCGGCCTGACCAACCGAGCGCCGATCGCCGAATGGATGCCGCGTCTGACCGGCTCCCGGAAGGCGGCCTATGAATACAAGTTCTTGAAACGCGACGTGCTGCTGACGGCCATCGAGGAAATCAACGAGATCACTGACCTGAAGGTGGAATTGATCGAGCATAAGATCGGGCGCCGGGTTGGCGAACTGCAGTTTCGGGTGTTCAAGAAAGACGTGATTGATTCCACCCTCGGCGTTGCCGGCCATGCAGATGCACTGCAGCGCATGCGCCGCACATTGGCGAGAGATTCCGCACCGCTTGCGGCAACCAGCGAACGTACTGTTTCCAGGCAGCCGCAGCCTGCGATCAAACGTGCAGTACCACCCGCACAGGCAACGAAAAAAATTCCCGCTGAGGCAGCCGCGCCAATGCTCGTCAAGGTAAAACGTGATACCAGCACCGGTAGCTTGCCGTACGCCGAGGCCGACCCGGTACCAGTGGCTGAGACTGCAACCGCCCCTGCACCGTCGCCGCACTTGGCTGACGCAGCGCCTCGGTCGGTTGTCTCGAATCGATCGCCTGATGCCAACGCGACGGATGCCGCGACGGACAATGAACTTTTCTTGCAGCGCATGCTGGCCATTGGCACACCGCTATCCGCCGCGCGACGATTGATGGCACGGTTTGGCCAGGATCCGGTTTATCTGGACCGGCATCTCGATTTCGTCGAACAGAGACTCCGTAGCAGCACCAGTGCGCCGCTGATGAACACGGTTGCCTTTTTGCAAAAAGCACTCGACCACGGATATGCGGAAGCGCGTCCGCAAACTGCAGGGGCAACGCCTGTGGCAAGAAGCAGGCAATCAATCCGGTACGCTGAAAGCACCGAGGAAGTGCTCGCACTACCTTTGCCACCGATCGACGCGGCAGCCCAAGCGCAACATCAGGCAACGCTCCTGCGGCGGGCCGAAGTCTGGGCCCGCTTCCAGAGCATGCCCCAGGACGAAATGAAAGCGTTGCTGGTCGAAAATTTTCTGGCGCGAAGCGGTGCCACCCTGAAAACGTTCTACCGGAAGAACGGCGTCAACAACATGATCGTGAAAGCGTCACTGACGGACTGGCTGATCCACGAGAAAAATTTCTGAGTCGGGGAGGGCGTGCCTGCGAGAACAGCGGCATACCTTCCTGTGTTCACGTTTCAAGCCTGACCGCACAAACATCACGGTGTCGGAAAAGCGCGCAAGAATAATTCGGTTTCACAACAAATTGCTTTTTGAATATGTCACACTTTGGCTTGTCGGCGCGGCAGGCGATTTCTGCCGGAGATTGCCCGCCTCATCAGCGCTCGCGCGCCCCGTTCCCTTGACGTTGTTAGGATGACTCATGCATTTTTC
>JAYTLK010000167.1:0-18794 GCA_043729515.1 Herminiimonas sp. | reverse complement strand
GCGTTCTCGACGTGCGACGATCGCCCTGGCTCAATTCGAACATCGGGCAAGAACCTGGATGAGCGGCGTTGCAGTGGTGGGAGCGGCGATCTGCCTGTGCTTCAGGGCGGGCTTGCTCAGCACGTCGCCGGTCTATGAACGCCAGTCCTGGTATCTGGTATCGGAACACGCCGGCTTCATCGTCACCAGCGAAGCAGACGACGAGGCCGCGTGCCGCAAGCGTGAAACCATGGAGGCAGTCTGTCATTCGGGCAGTAGCCTGGCGGATCGGCGGCCTTAGGCAGGAAGCAGAAACAGGGCGGAAACCGGCATTGGCTTCTGGCGCAAGATGGTCAACAGGCAGCGACGCAAAGGCCGGATTACGGGATTACGGCGTGGGGTGCAACATGAACAACCGCTTCAAATGACGGCAGGCCCGGATCATCGCTGACACCGGGCCCGTACGGGTGCAGGATCTTCCTAGTGCGGCGCCAGTTCGACCACCGTGCCTGCAGGAACCGTCGCTGCTGCGACGTGGGTGGGTGGGGATGGCAGCAGTGGCTGCGCGCAGACCTCCAGCCGGTAACCATGGGTATAGGCAGTGCGGATGATGACGCCGCGTTCTTCACTCAGATGCAGTTTCTTGCGCAGTTTATAAACATGCTGCTCGATGGTCCGGCTGGCGACGTCGCTGTCAACGCCCCAGATCGACACACTGATGGCGTCGCGTGAAAAATACATGCCGGGCGACGAGAAGAGCAACCATGCCATGGTGAATTCACGTGAAGTCAGGGCAACCGGCACGCCATGGTCGTGCATGCGGCGCGATTCGCGGTCGAGCAGGAAGCCGGACACTTCGATCGAGCGACGCGCGGTTTTCGGGCGATAGCGGCGCAGCACCGCCTGCAGCCGCGCCACCAGCTCAGCCGAATCGAAGGCATTGACGACGAAATCATCAGCGCCGGCGTCGAGTGCGAATGCCAGCTGGCCTTCGCGTTGGGTCGATGACAGCAGCACGACCGGCGTGCTCTCATCTGTACGGCAGTTCAGCCATGAAAAGACCGGCGCATCGTTGGGCATCTGGTTGTCGGAGTCAACAACGATCAGATCAAAACTGCGCCGGCGCAGCGTGCGCAACAGGGCAGCCTCGGTCGTGAAATGCTCGCATTCGATGTGCGTCGGTGCCAGCGCATCCTGAACATAATGGAAGACTTTGTCGTGGCGAGTGCAGCAGGCGATTTTCATGTGAACCCTTTTGTGTGTTGGGACGAAAGACAAGAGGTCGATCGGTGAAGCATCGAATGGCCGGTTGACTGCAATTTGCGTTCATCCGATTACTGAAAGTTGCGTTTAACAGTGCCATTTCTCAATTGGTGCCAGGAGCGAAATGACTGAAAGTTTCACGCTTTTCCGACCAGCTTTCCCCGTTCCTAAGCGTCACGTCAGGGGAGAGCACGTGTTGAGGATAGTAAGAAAAATACCAGAAGTAAATAAATTACTTTGACTGTACGGTGATAATTAATTGTATTAATTGACTATTGGTGGGAATTTACGGTCAGACACATATCGCACCGAGGAGATGAATGACAATTTTTTGCTAAGCGAAACTGCAGCTGTACCATTGATACTTATCAAATTTTAGTCGTTTAATAAAATGCAAAAATCCGATGGTGTCCATCCGATGCCGAACGCGTCTCTCGATCCGGTCAGTGCCGATCCGCGTGGTTTTCTCGCATCATTGTTCGATGCCGCGCTGGCTGCAGTCAGCCCGTCTCAGCGGGTGCCGCTTTTCCTGCCGCCGGCGCCACGCGGGCGCACCATCGTCATCGGCGCTGGCAAGGGCGCCGCGGCAATGGCGGCGGCAGTCGAACGGCATTGGCCAGGCCCATTGACCGGACTGGTGGTCACGCGATATGGACATGGCGCCGATTGTCAGCGCATCGCCGTGGTGGAAGCGTCGCATCCGGTGCCCGACGCTGCCGGGCAAGATGCCGCGCGGCGCATGCTGGGCATGGTGACGGGATTGTGCGCCGATGATCTGGTGCTGTGCCTGATTTCCGGCGGCGGGTCGGCTCTGCTAGCATTGCCAGCAGAGGGTATTTCGCTGGCCGACAAGCAGGCAGTCAACCGCGCGTTGCTGAAAAGTGGCGCGACGATCTTTGAAATGAATTGCGTGCGCAAACATCTGTCCGCCATCAAAGGCGGGAGACTGGCGCTGGCCTGTGCCCCGGCACGCATCGTCACCCTGCTGATTTCAGACATTCCCGGCGACGATCCGACATTCATCGCCAGTGGCCCGACGCTGCCGGATGCCGGCACCTGCGCCGACGCCCTGGCCATCCTGGCCCGATACGACATCGCCGTACCTGACCATATCCAGGCGCATCTGGCGTCCGGCGCTGGCGAGACACCCAAGCCTGGCGATCCACGTTTCGCCTCGGCCGAACATCATGTGATCGCAACGGCCCAAGATGCGCTGGAGGCCGCCGCAGCACGTGCCGGGGCAGCCGGCATCACGCCCTACATCCTGTCGGACCGGATCGAAGGCGAGGCGCGCGATATCGGCGCCATGCATGCCGCCATCGCACGGCAGATCCTGGCGCACGGGCAGCCGTTCGCGCGGCCCTGCGTCGTGTTGTCAGGCGGCGAAACGACGGTGACGGTTCGTGGGAAAGGCAGAGGCGGGCGCAATGCAGAATTCTTGCTCAGCCTGGCGCATGCCCTGGATGGGTTGCCGCAGGTGCATGCCCTGGCTTGTGACACCGATGGCATCGATGGTTCGGAAGACAACGCTGGCGCTTTCCTTGCACCGGATTCCCTCGCGCGGGCGGCGGACCTGGGACTGTCAGCGCGGCAGATGCTCGACAATAACGACGGCTACGGTTTCTTCAGCGCCTTGGGCGACCTGGTCGTCACCGGCCCGACCCGCACCAACGTCAACGACTTTCGCGCGGTCCTGATTCTGTGACGGCGGCGCTGACGGTCGCTTTGCGTTCCAGGTCGAAAGCAAGCTTGTCGGCTGCGCTCATGCGCCGTGCAACGATGGTGAGTGCCGGAATGGCTGGATCGATCACCAGGGCAGGCTTGCTTGCAGCCACAGGTATCGTGTTGACAGTGGCAACCGATGCTTCTGCACTGCAACCGGCAAGGACCGATGCCGAGAGAAATGCAATCACCAGCACACTATGACGACAAAAATTCATGATGACCTTGTTGTTAAGATTGAAGGAAGACACCCGGCTGCCCGCAGTCGACTGAAATAGTTGAGTCAAGGAAACAAAACCATCCGGTTTTGCGAAATTTTCGACCCGTGCTGATGTTTGATTTTCCCTTTGTTGCGGCGACTTTCTGCTGCCAGATCAGGGACGTGTCATGGTCGGCGGGCTTTGCATGCCGGCCGTTGTTATATGTCAAAACGACAAGGTTTATCTCTCAACAAGGATGGCAGCAAGCTGTGCAGGGGCTGTCCAGCACCGTCGCCAGATTGCAGGGCACATGCAAGAAAAGCCCGGGCAGCATCGGTATAACTTACGTTCGATGCTAATTTTTTCCGGTCGGGTGGCTTGGTTCCTGCGGCGTAGCGGCATGCAGCTGCAAATCGATGCCAGGCACGGCGCGTCCATGGAGCAGGGCGTCCAGTTCAAGATGAGCCTGCCATGCAAAAATTCCTATCCGATCGGCGGCTGCGCCATCGGTGCATCATCGGCCTCGGCATCCTCGTATTGGCCTCCTGCGGCGGTGCGCTGTCGGAAGACGCCACGACCCGCACCGAGGCGCTGATCTTCAGTGCCGTGCTGACGCCAATGAAAAAGCCACGCAGTTTGCGTGGCTCGTGATGGCAATCGACCCTGGTCAGGACGGGCGCCGCACACTGCTGCGGCAATTCGCCTCAGGCGAAATTCTTTGCCGCAAAATCCCAGTTGACCAGTTTCCAGAAAGTTTCGACATATTTTGGCCGCGCATTGCGGTAGTCGATGTAATACGCATGCTCCCAGACATCGCAGGTCAGCAATGGCTTGTCGGCGCCGGTCAGTGGCGTGGCTGCATTGGAAGTGTTGACGATGTCGACACCGCCATCTGCTTTTTTCACCAGCCAGGTCCAGCCGGAGCCAAAATTGCCAGCGCAGGATTTGCCGAACTCTTCCTTGAACTTGTCGAACGAACCCCACTTCGCGCTGATGGCGTCGGCCAGTGCGCCGGTCGGCGTGCCGCTGCCGGCAGGCGTCATGCCGTTCCAGTAAAAGGTATGGTTCCAGACCTGGGCTGCGTTGTTGAAGACGCCGCCGGACGATTTGCGGATGATGTCTTCCAAGGGAGCGTTCTCAAACTCGGAACCCTTGATCAGATTGTTCAGGTTGGTGACATAGGTTTGATGATGCTTACCGTAATGGAACTCCAGTGTTTCCTTCGAGATGTGCGGAGCCAGTGCATCCATGGCATAAGGCAGGGGCGGTAGTGTGTGTTCCATGACGATCCTTTTTTGGTTGTCGGTGAAGATGTTTTTTATGAAAGTACTGCATTGTAAAGCCGAAGTCTTTTGCCTGCAGTGACGACACGCCGGGCGCGGCCTACTCGCCAAGCGCTGTCTGCACGCTGGCAATGCCAAGTTCGACGCTGCCGCCGGCCAGCCGCAAGCCAATGCTGCTGCGGGCGTGAATGGCCTTCGGCGAACGAATCACCGCGCCGCGCGCATCGGTGACGATCGCATAACCACGTGCGAGCGTGCGCTGGGGATTCAGGAGTTCCAGTTGCGCCGTGAGTGAAGCTGCCGTCTGGCGGCGCGTGGTGGAGGTGGCCTGCATGCCTGCCTGCAGGCGCTGAGCCTGGCTTGCAATGCGAAGGCGTGCCGCCGCGGTATCAGGCAGTCGGACAGCCAGGCGCTGGGCAAGCTGCGCGAGGTCGTGACGCGATTGCGCCAGGGGCATGCGGGCCGCCGGTGTCAGGCGTTGCGCCAGTCGCTGCAATGCATGCCGGGCCTGCACCAGCGGCATGCCGTGCGCATGGGTCAGGCGCTGCTGCAGCGCGCGCAGCTTGACCCGCTCGTGCGTGATGTGCGCACCTGGGCTGACCAGGCGCCGCGCCAGCCAGTCGAGCGATTGCATTCGCTCGGCCTGCTGGCGCCGCCACGCCCGTTGCAGGTCCTGTGCATGCGCGCCGACCTCGGCTGCCCATTCCGCACGCGGGCGGGTCGCCAGTTCGGCGGCGGCAGTCGGCGTCGGCGCGCGCAGGTCAGCGGCGAAATCGGCGATCGTCACGTCGGTTTCATGCCCGACACCGCTGATGACCGGCATCGGGCAGGCGACGATTGCCCGCGCCACCGCTTCGTGGTTGAACGCCCACAGATCCTCGATGCTGCCGCCGCCGCGGCACACCAGCAGGACATCGCATTCGGCGCGTGCCGACGCGATGCCGATCGCTTCGGCGATCCGCTCGCCAGCACCGTTGCCCTGGACCGGCGTCGGATAGATGATCACGTGGCAATGCGGCGCCCGTCGCTGCAGGGCCGACAGCACGTCATGCAATGCGGCTGCCTGCGGGCTGGTGACGATGCCGATCCGGCGTGAAAACACTGGAATCGCCCGCTTGGTCGATGCATCGAACAGCCCTTCGGCCGCCAGCTTCGCCTTCAATTGCAGGAAGGCCTCGTACAGATTGCCGACACCGGCACGCCGGATCGCCTCTACGCCCAGTTGATAGTCACCGCGGGCGGCGTACAGGCTGACCAGTGCCCGCACTTCGACCTTGTCGCCTTCGCGCGGCAGGAAATCGGCATGTTGGGCCCGGCCGCGAAACATCACCGCCCGCACCTGGGCCGCATCATCCTTCAGCGTGAAATACCAGTGGCCGGATGCTGCGCGGGTGAAGTTGGAGATTTCGCCTGACACCCAGGCCAGCGGAAAGCTGCGTTCGAGCAAACGCGCCACCGACTGATTCAACGCCGACACACTGATCACGGCCGGTGCATTCGCCGCGCCGGGCTGTTGATCATCATTCATGCCAGTGCTCCGCGCGGTTCAGCCGAGGAGGACTGTCCACAGGAGTCCGAATCCGTCATCAAATTGTCATCTTCCGGAGCCGGCATGACGTGGTTACGCCAAGCTGCTGATTCCAAACCGTTTTTGCATGTGTTCATTTTTGAGGCAAGGGTCGGAATGCGTTTCAAATCAAGGACTTTCGGAGATCGTGACAAGTTACCCACAAAGTTATCCACAGTTTCTGTGCACAACTTCCGGATCGTGTGCAAGGCTTGCCGATGTGCGGCCAACAGGCTACATTCGCATCCTTATCCGAAGAAACTTTTTAACGTGAAGGAGCTGCGTTTGCTCGCCATTATTCAAGCTGCAGGCTGGCCGATCTGGCTGCTGCTGTCCGCATCGATGATTGCCGTCGCCCTGATCATCGAGCGATTATTGTACCTGCGCCGTAGCCGCATCCTGCCCCCCAATCTGCTGAACGAAGTGATCCGGGTCTATCACAACGGCAAGGTCGATGCGAACGTCGTCTCGACCCTGGAAAAAAATTCGCCGCTCGGGCGCGTGCTGGCCGCGGGTCTGCGCAACGTCGATGCGCCGCGCGACATGATGAAGGAATCGATCGAGGAGGCCGGGCGTGGCACCGCGCATGAGCTCGAGCGTTTCCTGACCACGCTTGGCACCATCGCCACGCTGGCGCCGCTGATGGGATTGTTCGGCACGGTGGTCGGCATGATCGAGATCTTCGGTGCGCAGAACGCCACCGGCGCCAATCCGGCGCAACTGGCGCATGGCATTTCAGTGGCGCTCTACAACACTGGTTTTGGCCTGGCAATCGCCATGCCGGCGTTGGTCTTCTATCGGCATTTCCGGGCCCAGGTGGACGGTTTCATCGTCGACATGGAGCAGCAGGCGGTGCGCTTCGTCGATACCGTGCATGAAGCGCGGCGCTAGGCTGCGGGAGAGACGATGAATTTCCGCAAGGGCCGAGGCCGTGAAGATCCCGAGATCAATCTGATCCCCTTCATCGACGTGTTGCTGGTAATCCTGATCTTCCTCATGGTTACTACAACCTACAGCAAGTTCACCGCCCTGCAGGTGACCTTGCCGACGGCTGACGCCGACAAGGCACTGCAACAACCCTTCGAAATCAATGTTGCCGTCGATGCGCAGGGCAATTACGCCGTCAACAATGCCCGCATCGCCACCCGCGAGGCGGGCGGCCTGGCCGATGAGCTCAAGGCAGCCGCGCAAGCTGGCCCGGCCGGACAAAAAGGACCGATCGTCATCATCAATGCCGATGCCACCGCCGCCCATCAGTCGGTGATCAACGTGCTGGAGGCTGCCCGGCTGGCAGGTTTCGACCGGGTCACCTTCGCCGCCCAGACCAGTGGCCGAAAGTAGTACGGCATCTGCGACCGGGCTGGCTGCGCTGATCATGCGCAACTGGTCACGGCGCGGGCTGCTGGCCAGTCTGCTCTGGCCGCTCTCGCTCTTGTTCCGCCTGATCGTGGCAATGCGCCGCGCCGCTTATGCAGTTGGCGTCTTCAAGGTCGTCCGGATGTCGATACCGGTCATCGTGGTTGGCAACCTGTACGTCGGCGGCACCGGCAAGACGCCGTTCACGATCTGGCTGATCGAGCACTTGCGCGAGGCGGGTTTTCATCCGGGCGTGGTGTCGCGGGGTCATGGCGGCGCAGTTGCAGGTTTGCAGCATGTGCTGCCGGATTCGCTGGCCGCCGCGGTCGGTGACGAGCCGGTCCTGATCGTCCGGCGCACGCGGGTGCCGCTGATGGTCGGTCGCGACCGCGTGGCCGCCGGACAAGCCTTGCTGGCAGCCCATCCGGAGATCGATGTTCTGGTCGCCGACGACGGCCTCCAGCATTACCGGCTGGCACGCGATATCGAGATCGTTCTCAGCGACGCGCGCGGTGTGGGAAATGGCTGGCTGCTGCCGGCCGGACCCTTGCGCGAGCCAGTGCAGCGGCGACGCGACTTCAGTGTTGAAAACATCGGCACGCAGGGCGCGGATGGCGCCGGCGACACCCGGACGGCGTCCAGCCCATCGAAGGCGCAGATGCGTCTGCTGGCGCCGGTGGCCGAACAACTGGCCGATCGCAGTCAGCGCACCACTCTGTCGGCGATTGCGGCGGTCCGGCCTGCACCGCGGATTCTGGCCGCCGCCGGCATCGGCAATCCGGCCCGGTTCTTCGCCAGCTTGCGCGCAGCCGGCCTGGATTTCGATTCCATGCCGCTGCCCGACCATTTTCCTTTCAGCGCCGAAACCTTCGCCGGCCACGATGCCGATCTCATCCTGATCACGGAGAAGGATGCAGTAAAATGCGAGGGTATTGCCACGCTGGCCGGGGACCTCCGGCTGTGGGTCGTGCCGGTCAGCGCATGGCTCGATGCAGGATTTGCCGATACACTCGTGGAGAGACTTCGTGGACACCCAACTGCTTGATATTCTGGTCTGCCCGATCTGCAAGGGACCGCTCGAATACGACCGCAAGGCCCAGGAACTGCGCTGCAATTCCGACAAGCTGGCCTACCCGATCCGCGACGGGATCCCGATCATGTGGGCCGAGGATGCCCGCGACCTGAATGCCTCGACCGTCATGTTGCCTGGCCAGTGAGCGCGGCATGAGCGCGGCGCGTCCTTTCACCATCATCATCCCGGCACGCCTGGCCTCGAGCCGTCTGCCGAACAAGCCGCTGGTCGACCTCGGCGGCAAGCCGATGGTGGTGCGCGTGGCCGAGCGCGCTGCAGCGTCCGGCGCCATTTCGGTCACGGTTGCGACCGACCATGCCGACATCGCCGCGGCCTGTCGCGAGCATGGCGTCGCGGTGTGCATGACCCGCGCCGACCATCCCTCCGGCACCGATCGCATCGCCGAAGTCGCGGCGAGCCTTGGGCTGGCCGACGACGCCGTGGTCGTCAACGTCCAGGGCGACGAGCCGCTGATCGATCCGCAACTGATCGTCGCCACTGCCGCATTGATCGGGCCAGCCATTCCGATGGCCACTGCCGCCCATGCGCTCCAACGCCTCGACGAACTATGCAACCCCAACATCGTGAAAGTCGTGCTCGACCGCGCCGGCCGCGCCCTGTATTTTTCACGGGCGCCGATTCCGTGGCATCGCGATGGTTTTGCCGCCGGCGTCATGGAAACGCTGCTGGCAGCAGCGCAGCAGGCCGGCACGGCGCCCCTGCGTCATCTCGGTCTCTATGCCTACCGGGCCGACTTCCTGCGTGCCTACCCCGGCATGGCGATCTCGCCGCTGGAGCAGATCGAAGCGCTCGAACAGTTGCGGGTGCTGTGGCATGGTCTGCCGATTGCCGTCCATGTCACCGCCGCAGTACCTGCCGCCGGCGTCGATACGCCCGAAGACCTGCAGCGGGTACGTGCTTCTTTCGCGAATCCGGTTGGCTGAGGTCAAGCGAGAAATCTGCCGCGCGGCATCGGCAGCTGGAAATTCTGTGGTAACTTTCGTGCGAAGTTGACTACGCAAACCGGCAACTTCATCACGGTGCGTCGACATGCACCTGCATTCCCGATATTGGCAAGATTGCCCAGACAATCGGCATCTAATTCTATTTCGTTTGAGGAAACAACATGGCCAACGTCCCGCACAACATGCGTCTGATCCTGCTCGGCCCGCCAGGCGCGGGCAAGGGTACGCAGGCTACCTTCATCAAGGAAAAATACGGCATACCGCAGATCTCCACCGGTGACATGCTGCGTGCTGCGGTCAAGGCCGGCACGCCGCTGGGTCTTGCTGCCAAGAGCGTCATGGACGCCGGTGGCCTGGTGTCCGACGACATCATCATCGGCCTGGTGCGTGACCGCCTGAAGCAACCCGATTGTGCACATGGCTACCTGTTCGATGGTTTTCCGCGCACCGTGCCGCAGGCAGATGCGATGAAGGAAGCCGGCGTGGCGATCGACTACGTGCTCGAGATCGACGTGCCGGATGCGGCCATCGTCGAACGCATGAGCGGGCGGCGGGTGCATGCGCCGTCGGGCCGCACTTATCACGTCAAGTTCAATCCGCCAAAAGTCGCCGGACGCGACGACATCACCGGCGAGGAATTGATCCAGCGCGAAGACGACAAGGAAGCGACAGTGACCAGGCGTCTGGCGGTCTATCACGAACAGACCGAGGTTCTGGTCGGCTATTACAACGATTGGGCCCGCGGCGGCGCGCCGGGGGCGCCGCAATACCGCAAGATTGCCGGAGTCGGCAACGTCGATGCGATCCGGGAGCTGGCCTTCGCGGCATTGTCGGAGTAAAGAGAGAGCGGACCGCGGGTCCGCTTTTTTTTATCCTGACCTCCTTGTTGCAGCGCGCTTTTTTGTCCAACAGGTTTGCAGTACGTAGTTGTGTTGATGTACGGCGAACGATGGCCTGTCTCAGCTGATGGCCATTTGACGCCGGCATTTCTGACTTTCGTGTAGCGGTCGTAACCTTGGTGTTTACAAGAAGGAGACAATATGGCAGCAGGTCTGTGGTTCGCCGTCGCGTGCGGTGTCGTTGCGGTTGTTTATGGATTGATCTCGCGGGGCTGGATTCTCAAGCAGGATCCCGGGAATGCGCGCATGCAGGAAATCGCCGCCGCGATCCAGGTCGGCGCGGCGGCCTACCTGGCTCGGCAATATCGGACCATCGCCATCGTCGGCGTTGTCCTGTTCATCCTGATCGCCATCCTGCCTGGCCTGGGCATGGTGACGGCGCTCGGCTTTCTGGTCGGGGCGGTGCTCTCCGGCGCCTGCGGCTTCATCGGCATGAATGTCTCGGTCCGGGCAAACGTACGCACGGCGCAGGCCGCCACCCGCGGCATGAACCAGGCGCTCGATGTCGCCTTCAAGGGGGGCGCCATCACCGGCATGCTGGTCGTGGGTCTGGGCCTCCTGGGCGTCACGCTGTTCTACTGGTTTCTCGCGCGCGGCATCGATGGCGACGCCACGCGCCTGCATGACCTGATCCAGCCGCTGATCGGCCTGGCCTTCGGTGCATCGCTGATCTCGATCTTCGCCCGGCTCGGCGGCGGCATCTTTACCAAAGGCGCCGATGTCGGCGCCGACCTGGTCGGCAAGGTCGAGGCCGGCATACCGGAAGACGACCCGCGCAATCCGGCTGTCATCGCCGACAACGTCGGCGACAACGTAGGCGACTGCGCCGGCATGGCGGCCGACCTGTTCGAAACCTATGTCGTCACGCTGATCGCCACCATGCTGCTCGGAACCTTGGTGATGAAGGGCTTTGAAGCGCAGGCAGCCCTGTATCCGCTGCTGCTGGGTGGGGTCTCGATCCTGGCTTCGATCGTCGGCTGTTCGATGGTCAAGGCGAAGCCGGGCAAGAAGATCATGTCGGCGCTCTACACCGGATTGTGGTGGGCCGCCGGCCTGTCGCTGATCGGCTTTGCGGTCGTGACATGGCTTGTCATGCCGGAGCCGATGCGCCTGCCGATGATGGGCGCGACCGTGGTCGGCATCGTGCTTACCGGCCTGATGGTCTACATCACCGAGTACTACACCGGCACCGATTTCAAACCGGTCAAGCATATCGCGCAGGCCTCCACCACCGGCCACGGCACCAACATCATCGCCGGGCTCGGCGTGTCGATGAAGTCAACCGCCTATCCGGTGGCGGCAGTGTGCGTGGCGATCCTGGTCTCCTATGCGCTCGGTGGCCTGTACGGCATCGCGATTGCGGCCACGGCCATGCTGTCGATGGCCGGCATCATCGTGGCACTGGATGCCTACGGTCCGATCACCGACAACGCCGGTGGCATCGCCGAGATGTCCGGCATGCCTGAATCGGTACGCGCCATCACCGATCCGCTTGATGCGGTCGGCAACACCACCAAGGCGGTCACCAAGGGCTATGCGATCGGATCGGCCGGTCTGGCGGCACTGGTGCTGTTTGCCGACTATACCCACGCGCTCGATTCGGCCAACAAGAGCACGGTGTTCGATCTGTCGAATCCGATGGTGATCGTCGGCCTGTTCATCGGCGGCCTGATTCCGTATCTCTTCGGCGCGATGGCGATGGAGGCGGTCGGGCGCGCGGCCGGCGCGGTGGTGGTGGAAGTGCGGCGCCAGTTCCGCGACATCCCCGGCATCATGGACGGCAGCGGCAAACCGGAATACGACAAGGCAGTCGACATGCTGACCACGGCAGCGATCAAGGAAATGATCGTGCCGTCACTCTTGCCAGTAGTCGCGCCGATCCTGGTCGGCATGCTGCTGGGGCCGGCCGCGCTCGGCGGCCTGCTGATGGGCGCCATCGTCACCGGCCTGTTCGTGGCGATCTCGATGACCACCGGCGGCGGCGCCTGGGACAACGCGAAGAAATACATCGAAGATGGCCATCACGGCGGCAAGGGCTCGGAGGCGCACAAGGCTGCAGTGACCGGCGACACCGTCGGCGACCCCTACAAGGATACTGCCGGCCCGGCTGTCAATCCGCTGATCAAGATCATCAACATCGTGGCCTTGTTGCTGGTGCCGCTGTTGCCAGTTACCGGCTTGCAGATCGGTCCGGCCACGGCCGCGTCGGTGACAGTGCCAGCGTTGGCACGGGTCGCCGTACCGGCAGTGCCGACGCCGCCGGTTGCAGAGCCGGCAGCGGCAGTTTCGACGGCTGCAACAATGCAGCGTTAGAATTGTTCCCAGTCGCCGCCTCCGGCTGCTGCCTGGAGCGCTGGCGCTGGACGCCTGACGGGCATGACGGCGGTGCTGCCTTTGTGCTGCACCGCCATTTTTTTCGCGGCCGGGCGTGTCTGCAACGCTGCCGCAGGTGGCGCTGCCGGTCGCCTGACATGACCATCGTTGACGATCTTGAAGACACTCATCTGTTGGGTCAGGCCCTGCGCCTGATCCTGCAGTGATGCCGCTGCCGCCGCCGCTTCTTCAACCAGTGCCGCATTCTGCTGGGTGACCTCGTCCATCTGCCCGATCGCCTGATTCACCTGCTCGATGCCGCTGCTCTGTTCAACCGAGGCTGCCGCGATTTCTGTCATGATGTCGGTGACGCGCCGGATGCTGTCGACGATTTCATCCATCGTGCCGCCGGCTTGCGCAACGAGCTTGCTGCCGGTTTCGACGTTTTGCACCGAGTCGTTGATCAGGCCCTTGATTTCCTTGGCAGCCGCGGCCGAGCGCTGCGCCAGGTTACGCACCTCCGTTGCCACCACCGCAAAGCCGCGGCCCTGTTCCCCGGCACGCGCTGCTTCGACTGCTGCATTGAGTGCCAGGATATTCGTCTGGAATGCGATGCCGTCGATGACGCTGATGATGTCGGCAATTTTTTTCGCCGAGGCGTTGATTGCATTCATCGTATCGACCACCTGTGACACCACTGCGCCACCGCGGGCAGCGACTTCGGATGCTGCATGCGCCATCTTGTTGGCCTGCGCCGCATTCTCGGTATTTTGCTTGACCGTCGACGTCAGTTCTTCCATCGACGATGCGGTTTCCTCCAGCGAGGCAGCCTGCTGCTCGGTACGCGACGACAGATCCAGGTTGCCCGACGCAATTTCAGACGAAGCCGTGGCGATCGTCTCGGTGCCGGTCCTGACTTCGACGACCATCGTCGCCAGGCTGCCGTTCATGTCCTTCAAGGCTTGCAGCAGTTGACCGGTCTCGTCCTTCGACGTCACCATGATCGTGCTGGTGAGGTCGCCGGCAGCGACGGTGCGGGCGACTTTCACGGCCGCATTGACCGGCACCGTGATGCTGCGTGCCGTCAGCCATGCGATCACGACGCTGAACAGAATCGCCACTGCGGCCATTGCCTCGGTAAAGATCGCCGATGTGGCAATCGACTGCTCTGCGCGGAGGCTCTGCGCGTCCAGTGCGGTCTGTACCGACTTCAGCACGACATCCATGTCTGCGACGATCTGCCGCCGTAACGGGCTGCATTCCCTGACCAGGAATTCGCCGAACTCAGCCATCTTCTTGTCAGCCCGATACAAACGAGGACGCTTCAACTCATCGGCCATCAGCAGCAAACCCTTCCGTACCTTGCTGAAGTCGGTATTGTCGGCAAACAGCGGCGTCAGTTTCGTGAGCGCTGCGAGGTAGGTTGCCTTTTCCTTTTCCACCAGGTCAAGTTCTGCATTGGCGCTCTTGTCATCCGGGAAAACATACGCATTGCGCGCCGCCAGGCCAGTCTGATCAAGTGCTTCGCGCACCACATACAACTGCTCCAGCTTTTGGGTGCGCAGATCGGTCTGATCCTTCATGATTGCACTGATGCCGCGGGTCTGCGCCAGATTGGCCACCGAAATGATCAGCAGAAAAAGAACGAGCAAGCCAAAGCCGAGATACAGTTTTGTCCCTAGTTTGAAATTGGAAATTTTCACGAAAGCCTTGAGGGTAGGAAAAACCGGATGAGGTAGCACGGCGTGGCAAGCGTGCCAGCGTCCCCATCCAGATATCATTAATAATTCTTCGAAGCAATACATCTTGACACTTGTGTTGCCTGGGCAACGTGTGCCGCCCGATTTATGCGGTCGCCGGAAATAATTGTTTGGCTTTTACAAACAATCCTGATCAGCAATTGGATCTTTGATGACATCCGCAAGCAAAACCACAGGTCTGGCTAAAAAACAGCGCCCGTGTCAAAGTGGCAAAAAATTTTTTACGACCTGGGAGACAGTCATGCAAATCAAGGACAACGTATTCATCGTCACCGGCGGCGCATCCGGGTTGGGCGCGGCGACAGCACGCATGATCTGCGAAAACGGCGGCGTCGTCGTGCTGGCCGACGTGCAGGTCGACGCCGGGCAGGCACTGGCAACCGAACTCAAGGGTGCCTTCCTTCGCTGCGATGTCACATCCGAAGCCGATGGCATGGCGGTCGTCGCCGCTGCGGTTGCCATGGGGTCACTGCGCGGCCTGGTCAATTGCGCCGGCGTCGCGCCTGCCATCAAGACCGTCGGCCGAGACGGCGCACATCCGCTCGATGCATTCCAACGAGCCGTCAACATCAACCTGGTCGGCACCTTCAACATGGCGCGCCTCGCAGCCGAAGCGATGGGCAGAACCGACCCGACTGCCGACGGCGAGCGCGGCGTCATCATCAATACCGCCTCCGTTGCGGCTTACGACGGCCAGATCGGGCAGGCCGCCTATGCGTCATCGAAGGCAGCGGTGGTTGGCCTGACATTGCCAATGGCCCGCGATCTCTCGCGCAGCGGCATTCGCGTCATGACGATTGCACCGGGTATCTTCGAGACACCGATGCTGCTTGGCATGCCGACCGAAGTACAGGATGCGCTCGGCCGCATGGTGCCATTCCCCTCACGCCTGGGCCGGCCCGCGGAATATGCCCACCTCGCCCGTGCCATCATCGAAAACGTGATGCTCAACGGTGAAACCATCCGGCTCGACGGCGCAATCCGCATGCAGCCGAAATGACGGCGGGATGCAGATACAGGGCTGACTACCGACACTCCCGGCCTGAAACCATCTGATGCGGTGTCGGCGCGCATGGATCGCGGTCAGCCTGCTGTCGGCCGGTTGTGTCCTGCCGGCCGACAACGGTCCACCGGCGGCCGACCCTGTCTACCGCGCCAGGCAATCCGACCCGGCAGACCAGGCCGACAGCCACCATGACGCGGCGCCCGAGGGCGCAACCGGATTCATGCCGCGTGCACCGGTCACGGCCCGTTCATTCATGGTCGCTGCCGCCAATCCACATGCGACGCACGCCGGTTACCTGATCCTGAAAGCCGGCGGGTCGTCGGTTGACGCTGCCATTGCGGTGCAGATGGTACTCACGCTGGTCGAACCGCAATCCTCCGGGATCGGCGGCGGCGCATTCCTGTTGCACGACGATGGCCGGCAGACGTCCGTATTCGATGGCCGCGAAACGGCGCCGGCTGCCGCCGACGAGCAGCTGTTCCTGGACGCGAAGGGCCAGCCGCTGCCGTTCTTCGACGCGGTCGTCGGCGGCCGCTCGGTCGGTGTGCCGGGCGTGGTGCGGATGCTCGCGCTGGCGCACGCGAAGCATGGCAAGCTGCCCTGGGCGTCGCTTTTCGCCCCAGCCATCGCGCTGGCCGAGCAGGGCTTTGCGATCAGCCCGCGGCTCGCGGCGCTGGTGGCGGCCGATCCCTATCTGGCGCGCGACCCCGAGGCAGCCGCGTACTTCCAGGCACCCGACGGCAAGCCGTGGCGGGCCGGCCATGTATTGAAAAATCCGGCCCTGGCGCAAGTACTGCGGCGGATTGCCGCAAATGGCGCCGATGGGTTCTATCGCGGTGAAGTCGCGGCTGCCATCGTAGCCAAGGTGCAGCAGCACCCGAGCAGTCCCGGACGGCTGTCGCTGGCCGACCTGGCTGGCTATCGCGCACTCGAACGACGACCGGTCTGCGTCGACTATCGAATCTGGCAAGTGTGCGGCGTGCCGCCGCCGTCTGCTGGCGGCATCGCGATCGGACAGATGCTGGGCATGCTCGAATACCGCAAACTGGCGGCAATGCCGCCACGCGACGGCATGCCTGATCCGCAGGCGATTCACCTGATTGCCGAAGCGGGACGACTGGCCTTTGCCGACCGGTCGAAATATGTCGCCGACACCGGCTTCGTGCCGCTGCCCGGCGGCAGTCCCGATGCCTTGCTCGACAAGCGGTATCTGGCCACGCGGGCCGAACTGATCGGCGAGCGCGCGATGGGTGTTGCCACGGCAGGCGCGCCGCTCGGCATCCGCCTTGCACGCGGCGAAGACCATGCACCCGAACTGCAGGCCACGTCGCATGTTTCGATCGTCGATGCGCAGGGCAATGCGGTGGCGATGACAACCTCGGTCGAGAATGCCTTCGGCGCGCGTGTCATGGTGCGTGGCTTCATGCTCAATAACCAGCTGACCGATTTCTCCTTCGTCGGCGCAGATGCGAACGGTCCGGTCGCCAACCGGGTGCAACCGGGCAAGCGTCCGCGCAGCGCCATGGCGCCGACGATGGTCTTCGAGCGCACCGGTCACAAACTGGTGCTGGCAGTCGGCTCGCCAGGCGGCCCGGCAATCATCAACTACGTGGCCAAGGTCCTGTTCGGTGTGCTCGACTGGCAGCTCGGCTTGCAGGACGCAATCGACTTGCCGAATTTCGGCAGTCGCAACGGACCAACCGAATTGGAACGCGGCCGGATATCGCCGATAGTCGTGCAGCAGCTGCAGACGCGTGGTCATGCCATCCGGCTCGGCGATCAGACCTCTGGCTTGCAAGCCATTCTGCGTGATCAATCTGGCGTCAGGCCCGGTTGGATTGGTGCGGCAGACCCGCGCCGGGAAGGCAGTGTCGAAGGGGATTGACCGGCATGCCAGTTTGGCGCGCCGGGCCGCATTACGTTGATCGACTTGTTTGCTCAGGCAGGCAGCCCGTCAGCTCGTTGTATTTCAGGCCGCCGAAAGCATTCGTGAGATGCGCCTGCGGAGGGCACCTGATACTCTGCAGCAATGAAACCCGCAGACCAGCCGCTCGGCATTCCTACCCGCACTGGTCTGGTCCTGACCGGCGGCGGCGCTCGTGCAGCCTACCAGGTCGGCGTACTGAAGGCGATTTCCGCGATTCTGGTCGCGCAGGGCTGGCCACCCGCGGTCAACCCCTACGACGTCATCTGTGGCACGTCTGCCGGCGCCATCAACGCGACCGCGCTCGCCTGCCATGCGGATCAGTTCGACGAAGGCCTGGCGATGGTGATCAAGGTCTGGGAAAATTTTGAGGCGGAGCAGGTGTACCGGGCTGATTCGCTTGGCGTGTTGCGCTCGGGCGCACGCTGGCTGTCGGTGCTGTCGTTTGGCTGGCTGTTGCGCAAGTGGCGTGCAAACCCGCCCAGTTCACTGTTGGACAACACGCCGCTCAATACCCTGCTGAACCGGATGTTGAATTTTCCGCGCCTGGACGCAGCCCTGATGGATGGCAAGCTGCATGCACTGGCCATCACCGCTTCCTCTTATACCGCCGGGCAACACATCACGTTTTACCAAAGCGAAGCGGAAATCGCGCCATGGATCCGGACGCAGCGCATGTCGGTACGTGGCCAGATCGGTGTCGAACACTTGCTGGCATCGTCCGCGATTCCGTTGATGTTTCCGGCAACCCCGATTTTCGTCAATGGTCGCAGGGAATTTTGTGGCGATGGCTCGATGCGTCAGCTTGCCCCCATATCACCGGCAATCCATCTGGGTGCGGAAAAAGTGCTGGTCGTCGGGAATGGGCGCCTGAACGAACCCGCACGCAAGGGCGGCGACTCAGCGCAATATCCAAGCCTGGCGCAAATCGCCGGCCATGCAATGTCGAGTATTTTTCTCGACAGCCTGGCGGTCGACATCGAACGAATGACCCGTATCAATCTGACGCTGTCTTATCTGACAGAAGAGCAACGGTCGATGACACCGTTGCGGCCGGTTGAGCTATTGATCATCGCCCCCTCGGAGCGCCTCGACGAAATTGCCAGCCGACATATCGATAGCCTGCCGGCGCCGATCAGGATGATTCTTGCCGGCATCGGGGCCACGGAGGTGCGTGGCGCGGCACTGGCTTCCTATCTGCTGTTCGAGGGCTCTTATACTCAAGAGCTGATGGCGCTCGGCGAAAAGGATGCACTGGCGCGCCGGGATGAAGTCATGGCCTTTTTCGGCGAGGCTCCCCAAACGACCCTGGGCATGGAATCGAACCGGCCAGCCTACCGGCTGTAATACCCGTGGTTACCGTGGTTGCCGTAGTTCCCATGATTGCCGTGATGGCCGTGATGCCAGTATCGCGGCGGGCCGTAGTATCCGTAATAGACTGGCTGATACGCTGGTCCTGGCACGACCAGCACCTGCGGCTGGTTG
>JAYTLK010000166.1:0-4981 GCA_043729515.1 Herminiimonas sp. | reverse complement strand
TCAAGGTGGTCGACAATCAATTCGCCGGCGGCTCGCTCGACTGGCTTACCCCCTTTGCGATCATGTGCGGCCTGGCGGTGGTGGTGGGTTACGCCTTGCTGGGCGCTACCTGGATCATGATGAAAACCGTCGACGGCGTTGAAGCGCACGCGCGACGCATGGCCGTGCCCTTGTTGATCGGCTTGCTGGCTTTCATTGCCATCGTCAGCATCTGGACACCGCTGCTGGTGCCGCGCATCGCCGAGCGCTGGTTCAGCCTGCCGAATCTGTACTACCTCAGCCCGATCCCCCTGGCCACGTTGTTGCTGGCGTGGCTGTGCTGGCATGGCATCCGCCATCAGCGTCCGATCCTGCCGTTCGGCACGGCGATCGGCTTGTTCCTGCTCGCCTACGGCGGACTGGTGGTGTCGAATGCGCCCTACCTGGTGCCACCGTCGATGACGATCTGGCAAGCCGCATCGCATCCCTCTTCGCAATTGTTTTATCTGGTCGGCGCATCGATCCTGATACCGATGATCCTGATTTATACCGTGGTGGTGTTCTGGCTGTTTCGCGGAAAAATCCGGCTGGGCGAGGGTTATCACTGAGGCCGCGAGAACGATCACCGTCTGATCAACCGAATGATGTCGCATGACTGAACATTTCCTTCAGCGCTGGTCCCGGCGCAAGGTGGAAAGCGCCGCTGGCTCGACGACCGCAGAGCCGCGTTCCATGTCGCCTGCACCATCGTCCGCAGCACCCTGAATCCGCAACCGGTGCGGCAGGTAGCGGCGGCGTCGACGGACGTGACCGCCACCGATGCAGGCACACAGGATGCAGCCGACCCTGCCGATGCGGACAACAACGTGCGGGCAGCAGCGAAGGAAGTCGACGATGCGGAAAATTCCAGTCCGCAGACACATGCCGCCATGCCGAAGATGGCGGCGCTGCTGGCCGACGCCGCCGGTCCTCTGCCCGAGCCAGTACCGGCGGTGCACTACCGCTCTCAAGGCCGCACGCTGATCATCGGTCGGGGCGACACCGCACTGCAATGGGCGACCCAACTGCAAGGACAGCTCGAGGTCACGGCGCTGCTGACCGAACGGCCTGCGCAAATGTCGACCGGGTCCGACTTCCGGGTGCTCGCGGGTTCCGATATTCAACTCGATGACCAGGCCGAAGCTTTTTGCTGCATCGTCTGCAACAAGCCGATCGGCACCGTCAAGGTGATCGAGAACTTGTTTCTGAAGCTAGGCAGCCACAGCGCCTTTGCCGGCAATCCCGATCGGCTGCGCATGTGCGCCGACTACCGCGTGATCGGCATGATGGGCACCGGATCAGGCCAGACCACGATCGCGCCTCCGGCCCATGTTGGCACGCGCGAACTACAAAGGCCGCGTTCTTGATCGCACTAACCGCTGCCTCGCATAAGCATGACAAAAATCAAATCTTGGGTATCCGCTACTGAAGTCTTTCAAGCAAACCGCTGCTCTATGCAAGTAAGACGCACTTGTGGCGCGGCGGCATGCCGCCCTGCCTTGCCAGCCCATCAGCCTGGCTTGCCTGACTTGAACCGGACCCGACCCATGACCCTCCGCTGCGAATTTTCGAAATGAATGCCGAGATGGCAAGCGTAGCCTCGGCAATAGGTTTGAGCGATATCGGCGCGATGGTTTCGAGCGAGGATCAGGCGCGCGCCGGTCTGTATGCCCTGATCGCAGCGCTGCTGTTGCAGGCGCCGCAGCCTTCCCTGTTGACCGCAATCGCCGCGGCAGCGCCCATGGCGAACGCCGCCGCTGAAGTCGCTCCCCTGGCGCAAGCATGGTCCGGCTTCATACGCGCGGCCGCCACCACCGATGCTGAGGCAGCATCAGACCAATTCTACGCCCTGTTCATCGGCGTCGGCACGCCGGCGGTAAACCCTTACGCCTCCCGCTACCTGGTCGGCTTCCTGATGGAAAAGCCGCTAGCCGCATTGCGCGACGACCTGGCGGCGCTTGGACTGCGCCGGGCCGCCGGCCAGCGAGAACTCGAGGACCATCTGGGCGCACTGTGCGAAGTCATGCGTGTGCTGATCGTCGGTACCGCGCACCTGCCGGGTCGCAGTCTGCAAGTGCAGCGGCGCTTTTTCCTGCAGCACCTGGCGCCGTGGTACGGCAACTGCCTGGACGACATGCGTGATGTCGGCGACACGCCGTTCTACGGCTGCGTAGCCGATTTTGCCCAAGCGTTTTTTGCAGTGGAATTTCAGGCATTCGAAATGGAAGACGACTGGGTCGATGCCGAAGAAGCATTCGACCTGTGATGCAGGTTCAAGCCAAAAAGGAGACGCAATCGATGGGTTCCCGTACGTCTGTAGCACCGCTTCATGCCGATTCGACCGACCCGGCAAAGCTGCCGAAGCTTCTGGAGCCGTCCACCAGTTTGCCGCGTCGCCATTTCCTCGCAGCGGCGGCTGCCGCGCCAGCAGTGGCCGTGTGCGCGCTGCTGAGCCGTCCGCGCGAGGTGCCGGCCGCCACGCCGGTTGCCATCCAGGAGACGACGCCCGACACGGAGGTCGGTCCGACCAGGCCGCACTCGAAAAACAGGAACTCTCTGCCAGCATGGACCAGGTAGCGAACCGCTGGCGCACCCGCGCGGCTGCGTCCGGTTGGGACGTGCATCCGCCGACACCGGTCGCGCCAGCCTCAGGCATCGGTGCGCCGGCAGCGCAAGCCGAACCGGCCAGCAAACTCGGCGCAGCCGCCACCGCACCGGTGCGCAGTGAAAAACTGGGAACCGCGCCACCCAGCGCCGACGTCAAGGATCCGGCCAAGAAGGGAAAGTAATCGCGTGCCAGTCGAGTTACCCGACGAAAGACAATCGTGCTGATCGCGAGCCTGCCGATTGCCGTGGTGATGGAGCGCCGCACCGTGCATCACCGCTGGGCCGACGACGCCTGGTCGGCAATCGGCGTGGTGACCGATCCGGGTGGACTGGCATTGCAGCACGAAGGGGCAACCGGTCCCAAGCCGCACTTGAGCCTCACCACCGGCTTGCAGCTGGAATTGCACCCGGATGAAAACGACGGCTACTTCGAAAACTGGATCGCGCCGGCTCCGAAAATTTTTGTCCTGTGGCGCGTGACGGGAGATCGTGCCACCGCCGTCGCCGCGTCGGTCAGCTATGGTGAGGGCGCGCGCATGCTCGACAGCGGCGAAGCAGCCGACGGCGTACCGATGCCGCCCGACATACACCGCTGGCTCGGCGATTATTTGCGGCTGCATTACCAGCCGCGCAGCCAGACCAAGGGATACCGGCGCTGAAGCTGCGTTTCAAGCCGAGATTTAACCTGGAACTTCGAGATGGCATCCTGGCTTGGTACTCACTTGCCACCGCACGTTCAGGTCGTCGCTTTCGTGACCACCTTGCTACTGTCAAAAAAACCCTGGAAGCGCGCGATCTTGCCGCTGTCGTCGAATTCCAGCAGGCTCACGCCCTCGTAATCGATCGGCGAGCCGGTCAGGTGGGTTCCGGTCGAGCGCCAGAACAGACCGGCCGCCCGATTGCTGGACGTGACATCGAAAAACTCCGAATGGATATCCTTGAAGGTGGTGCGGTAATTTTGCCAGAATGCCGCAATCTGCTCGCGGCCCGCACGCGGCGGGCCGTCGCGCTGGATGATCGGGTTGCTCAACTGCGCGTCGTCGGCGAACAGGTCGACGATGCGGTCGATACCCGCCTGGTCGCCGTTTTCGATGGCGTGCAATGCATTGATGAAGCGTTCTGCGGTCTGTTGGGCGGTCTGTTGGTCCATGTCGGCTCCGAGGTTCTGTCGAATGGTTCAATCGAGGTGGAAATCGACTTGTAGATCGGTTGGTCCACGTCCAACCGTTGGGAGTCCTTGCAACGCGCGAAGTTCTCGGATCGAAAACCGACCAGATCAAGTTTTGGCCATCGCTCGGCTGCTTGCCGAAAGCGGAATGGTCGATGCCTGCATGTCCAACGCATTTTCCTATTTTACGGAAAAGATGGACGATTGTTCCAGGTCGGCCGCAATTTCGGCACTCAGACGCGCCAGCGCCCGGTCGAAGGCAGCGGCAAGGGCCTCCTCGCCCGGCCCGCGCACCAGCTCGCGTGCGATGGCCCCCTGCGGCTTGCCATTCAACGTCCTTGGCGAGCGCACGGTCCACCGTGCCTGCACCGTCACGGCTTCGCCAGGCACCGCATCGAACCGGGTGATCTCGATAGCGATGCGGCGATCGGCGCCCGCGCTGGATGGGCTGTCCTGAGGCACGACGTCGACCTGCGGCAGCAGCGTCGACAGATTGGCTGCCACCACGCCACCGATCTCGGTTGCCAGAGACTGCGCCCATCGATGCTGTTCCAGGATATCTACCTTGTTGGCACCACGCCGCACCACCAATTGCGGCCGATCGACGATCTCCGGAATGGTGATCGGTCCAACGGTTATTTGTCGCACCTCGGTTGCGCGGGGGGGCGCCAGATCCGGCGCCTTGGCGACCGGACTCAAGGTATAAAAATGTTCGCGCGGCGTGCCGACGCATGCGCACAGGACCAGTGCCGCCAGCGCAGCGGATGCGACGGCAGCGGCTGCGCGAAGGCGGGCGACGAAATCCGGTCGCAGTAGATGGGTTGAATAGCGTGGGATCACGGCGCCTCCTTCTTGCCGCGAATGAGCGACTCCGGATGGCGGCTCAAGTAATCGGTCAGCACCCGCAGCGCCTGCGCCGCCCGCGTGACTTCTTTCAGGGTCTGTTGCAGGTTGTCCTGGACCGGCGCATCCGGCGCCAGCAAGCGGTCTGCATTGCCCAGCGCCTGGCGCGCCTGCGCCAGGGTGCCCTGCAGTTCTGGCAGGATTGCGCTGTTGAGCCGACCGACCACTTGATCGGCGCTGCGCAGCGTCTGGTTCAAGGTCTTCAAGGTGCGGTCGAGGTCGGTGCCGATGGCGTCGAACGGTACCTTGTCGAGCTTGCGGGCGATGTTGCCGATCGTTTCTTGA
>JAYTLK010000165.1:0-6199 GCA_043729515.1 Herminiimonas sp. | reverse complement strand
CCGAAAAGTAATTGTCGGGCCGGGGCTGGGTGAGTTCCGCCTCGTGCTGCGCGACGGCACCGGCCTCGACGCCAGCCTGGCACTGCTGCCCAATGTGGTGGACAGCAACATCATCGGCGTTCACGGCATCGTGCGCGACATCAGCGAGCGCAGCGCCAATCGCCGCCGCATCCTGTATCTGGCCAACCACGACTCGCTCACCGGCCTTCCCAATCGCAATCTGCTGTACGACCGCATGCAACTCGCGTTCGAACGGGCGCGGCGCGAAGGCTTTCGCATTGCGCTCTTGTTCATGGATCTCGATCGCTTCAAGATCATCAACGACAGCCTCGGCCATGACGCCGGCGACCACCTCTTGCGCACCATCGCCGACCGACTGCGGGCTGCGGTGCGCGACGTCGATACCGTCGCCCGCCTGGGTGGCGATGAATTCGTGGTGCTCCTGGAAAAGGTGCAGGACGCGACGCAGATCGAGCTGATCGCCCATGATCTGCTGGCCGATATCTGCAAGCCGATGATGCTTGGTGGCACGTCGGTGGAAGTCAGCAGCAGCATCGGCGGCAGCATCTATCCGGACCAGGGCAGCAGTGCCGCAGCGCTTTTGAAGAACGCCGATCTCGCCATGTACGCCGCCAAGGCGGCAGGCTTGTCCCGCTATCAGCTATACAGCGACGATCTCAACGACCGGGCACAGGAACGGCTGTCGAGCGAAAACAGCCTGCGCCGGGCGATCGCCCGCGGAGAACTGGTGGTGCACTACCAGCCGCGGCTGGAACTGGCCACCAATCGGGTGGTGGCGGTGGAGGCACTGGTACGCTGGGATCATCCGGAAAAAGGCATGGTCTATCCGAAGAGCTTCATCGCCCTGGCTGAAGAGACCGGCATGATCAATGCGCTCGGCGAATGGGTACTGGAATCGGCCTGCCTGCAGATGGGCGCATGGCGCAAGAGCGGCATGCAGCCGTTGAACATGTCGGTCAACATTTCAGCGCTGCAGCTGCAATCGGTCGGCATCTGCGAGCGTATCGCCGCCATCCTGGAGAAAACCGATTTCGATCCGGCCCTGCTGGAACTGGAAATTACGGAAAGCAGCCTGATGCAGGACATGCAGGCGTCGGTCGACACGCTCAATGCCTTCCGCCAGCGTGGCATCTCGCTGGCGATCGATGATTTCGGCACCGGATACTCTTCCCTCACCTATCTGAAAATGCTGCCGATCAGCCTGCTGAAAATTGACCGCTCGTTCGTGCACAACCTGCCGGGCGACGCCGACGACAGTGCGATTGTCGAAGCCACCATCGCCATGGCGCGCAGCATGAAGCTACGGGTCGTGGCCGAAGGCGTGACGACGTTCGAACAAGTGCAGTTTCTTGGCAACCTGGGCTGCAATGAGATCCAGGGATATCTGGTTTGCCAGCCATTGCCGGCGAATGAGTTGGAAACTTTTCTGCGAACCTGTCCGTTGCGCCAGCTCGAACAATCCTGGGAGTCGCATGCATGGGCCGGCTGATCTTGCCTCGGCCAGATCGTTCTGCCGACCGATGACCGGCCTGCTTTGGCGGCGCATCTCTAACTCCTATTTCACGCGCTGCTTTTCCAGCTTGCGTGCCAGCGTACGTCGATGCATGCCCAGCCGGCGTGCCGTCTCCGAAATATTGAAATTGGTTTGCGCCAGGGTTTCATGGATGCGCTCCCATTCGAGCGTCTTGATGGAGGTGGCGCGATTGGTCAGGTTCAGCGCGGCCATGCCGGCCACATGGGCAAAGGCGGCTTCGATGTCGTCGGTGTTGGATGGCTTGGCAAGATACTGACAGGCACCGAGCTTGATCGCTTCGACCGCCGTGTTGATGCTGGCAAAGCCGGTCAGCACCACGATCAGCATCGCCGGATCATGCTGATGCAGCATCCGCACGCAGGCGAGTCCGGATGTGTTGTTGTTGAGCTTGAGGTCGACCACCGCGAAAGCCGGTGCATGCAACGGCAGCAGCAGCGCCGCCTCTTCCTGGCTCGCTGCATGGCGCACCAGGTAGCCGCGTCGCTCGAAGGAACGGCTCAGGGTACGGGCAAAGGCCGCGTCGTCCTCGATGATGAGCAACCGCCGACCGCCCGCTTCATCTGGCGCAGCCGAACAGTCGGCTGCACTGGCTGCATCGGTGGCCATGCCCGGGCGTTCGCCATTCATCACGCCAGCACTCCTCTGACGCGCGCCGCATCCGCTGCACCTGACTCCTGGTCATCCTCGCTGAAATCGCTCCGCAGTCCCGCCAGCGGCAGATGTACCACGACCAGCGCGCCACCTTCGGGCCGATTGACCGCCGACACGGTGCCACCAAGCGTGCGGGCAACATTCACGCTCAGAAACAGACCAAGGCCGCCGCCTGGCCGGCCCTTGGTGGAATTGTAGGGTTTGCCGAATTCTGCCAATGTCTGAGGCGCAAACCCGGGACCATCGTCACTCACCCGCAGGATCAGCACATCGGCCTCGACCGTGGCCTCAAGCCGCAGCCAGCGGGGTGATGCGTCCAGAGCATTGTCGAGCACGTTCCAGATCATTTGTTTTAAGGCGGAATCGAAGATCACCGGAAGGTCGGCATCAATCTGGTTGTCATAGTCGAAGGCAATCACCGGACGGCTGGTGCGCCACTCGCCGACCAGTCCGTCCAGAAACCGGTTGAGCGTGGTGCGTACCGCCGATTCGCCGCGGGTCTCGCCGGCCGACAGCAGGATGCCGCTGACGATGCTCTTGCAACGTTGCAGCTGGGTCTGCATTTCTGCAATATCTTCCAGCAATTCCGGCTGACGCTGCAAGGCCGGCATGCGCCGCCAGTCGCCGAGGATCACCGACAAGGTCGCCAGGGGCGTGCCGAGTTCATGCGCCGCGCCGGAGGCCAGCAGCCCCATGCGCACGATGTGCTCTTCTTCGGCGGCACGCTGGCGCAGCCGGGCCAGTTGCGCATCGCCCTCGCGCAGATTGCGGTTGATGCGGGTGATGAAAATCACCAGCAATCCCGCATTGAGCATGAAGCACAACAGCATGCCGAGCACGTAGTAACTGAAGAACCGGCCGGCATGATCAGCCGGCAGGCGCAGCGGCGTCGAGAGCAGTGCCAGGCCGGCCAGGCAGGCGCTGGTCAGGCCGACGATGGTCCAGGTGGCCCAGGCTTCCAGCAGCACGGCGCCCAGGATGACCTGCAGCAGATAGAGGAACGCGAAGGGATTACTGGTGCCGCCGGAGAAATACAGCTGCATCGTCAGAGCGGCAACATCAACCAGGAGCGCAAAAAACAGCGCCTTGCCCGTGACATGACGCTGGCGGTCGAGATGGAATTTGCTGCCGAAGTTGAACGCCATCAGGCAGGCGAGCACCCCGACCATGCGGTCCAGCGGCAGGGCGATGCCGAATCCGAGGTTGACCACGGCAATCGTCGTGACCTGCCCCAGCACGGCCATCCAGCGCAACTGGATCAGGTGCAGCATGTTGCGGCGGCCGGCGGAATGCGGTGCAACGGGGTCGGATGGTGGAAAATTCATGTGGCAGTACGTCCGGCGATTGGTTGGCGCGGCGCTGGTGAATCGCCGTCGCGAATTTTTGGCCGCTCTCAGGGTACGACGTCAGGCTGCGCCGAACCCTGGTCACGACCGGCCCGAGTGCGCCAGAGCCAGACCGTGATGCCGGCCACCATCAATGCCAGAGCATACCAAGTCAAGGCATAGACGAGATGATTGTCGGGAAAGGCAACCACGGTCAACCCGCCGACGGGGCCCGGCGGCGGATCATGCTGCTTGCCGTCGGCCGCTCGCCCGGCCGCTGCGCCATACCCGCCCTGTCCCGTCGCGCTGGCGTCTGCATCGACGAAAAACGGCGCAACCGGCCCGAGCGCCGGCAGCCCTCGACGTGCGGCAATTGCCATGACATCGCGTGAAAACCAGCGATCGGCAGCGGCGTCGTTCTGGCGCAGGAAACCGCCGCCCGGCTCGCTCACCCGCAGCAATCCGGTCAGCGCGACCGGGCGCAGTGAATCAGAGGCTGGCAACGCAGCCGTCTCAGCCGGCAGAAAACCACGGTTGACCAGCACGATGCTGCCATCGTCCCGACGCAGCGGCGTCAGGAGCCAGAAGCCGCCGCCCAATTCAGTCACCGCCTGCACCCGCGTGGCACGGGCGTCGAGGAACACGCCTTGCAGGCGCACATGCCGGTATTCATCGCTGGGCGCCGACACCGACGGCCAGGCCGCTGGTCCAGGCGCTTCCACCGGCGCTGCATGCACCCGCTGCGTCACGCGCGCAATCAGATCATGTTTCCAGACCATGCGTCGCAATTGCCAGGAGCCCAGCGCGATGAAGCCGGCAAACAGCACCGCCGCCAGTGCGACCAGCGAGGCGAAGCCCAACCGCCCCGGGGGCGGGCGGTTGGGCCCGATGGCGCCGGCGCCGGAAACGATCATCACATGCCCGACATCCGCTGCGTCGCATTCGGCCCCATGCCCGGCATCATGTTGTGATCGAGGTGATACATGACCCAGATCGAGCCGCTCAACATGATCGCCACCAGCATGACGGTAAAAATCAGCGCCAGCATCGACCAGCCGCCTTCTGCCCGGCCGTTCATGTGCAGAAAATACACCATGTGCACCAGGATCTGCACGGCCGCAAAACCCAGGACGACCAGCGCAGTCGTGTTCGATTTCTCGAACACATGCCCCAGCACCAGCCAGAACGGAATCGCCGTGAGGATCACGGAAAGCACGAAGCCGGTAGCATAGGATTTCAGGCTGCCATGCGCGCCTTCGGCATGATCATGGCCATGGCCTCCGTGATGCCCGTGCTGATCGCCGGGCACCGTGGTCTGGCCGTGCGCGTCGGCGCCGAGATGGCTGCCGGGGGTGGATTCGGATACGCTCATGGCAAGACTCCCATCAAATACACGAAGGTAAAGACGCCGATCCAGACCACGTCCAGAAAATGCCAGAACATCGACAGGCACGTCAGGCGGCGGCGGTTTTCCGGGGTCAGGCCGTGGCGGCCCAGCTGCATCATCAGTGTCACCAGCCAGATGATGCCGAAGCTGACATGCAGGCCATGGGTCGCCACCAGCGCGAAGAAGGCGGTAAGAAAACCACTGCGTTGAGGACCGGCGCCTTCGTGAATCAGGTGAATGAATTCATACAACTCGAAACCGATGAAACAGGCGCCCAGCGCGCCGGTGATCAGCAACCAGAAGAGCGTGGCGCGCAGGCGTTTGCGCTGCGTCTCCAGCATCGCGAAGCCATAGGTGATGGAAGAGAGCAGCAGGAGCGAGGTGTTCAATGCCACTAGCGGCAGCTCGAACAATTCGGCGCCAGTCGGCCCGCCGGCATAATTGCGCCCTAAAACGGCGTAGGTCGCGAACAGACAAGCGAAGACCAGGCAGTCGCTCATCAGATATAGCCAGAAACCGAGCAGCGTGCCGTTTTCCGGATGATGCTCGAGCACGTGATAACGCGCTGTCGTCTCGTTTGCAGCGGTGGTTGCGCCGGTGCCGGTGCCGGCGCCTGTATTCATTGCAAGGTCATGCATGGGCAAGCTCCAGCAACCGGGTGCGCTCGCCTTCCGAACGCACGACGGCGTCGGCAGGAATGAAGTACTCCCGGTGATAATTGAAGGTATGGATGATGATCGCGGCGATCAGGGCAACAAACGCGCCGATGGCTGGCAGCCACATCTGCCAGATCAGCGTGAAACCGATCGCACCCGACAGCCCGGCGATGACGAAGCCGGCGCCGGTGTTCTTTGGCATGTGGATCGGCACGAAGCCGTCCAGTGGACGCTGATATCCATTGCGCTTCATGTCCGACCAGGCGTCCAGGTCATGCACCCGTGGCGTGAAGGCAAAGTTGTAAGCCGGTGGCGGCGACGAGGTCGACCATTCGAGCGTACGGCCATCCCACGGGTCGCCGGTGGTATCGCGCAGTGCTTCCCGATGGCGATAACTGACGATGAACTGCAGGATCATCGCACCGATGCCGATGGCGATCAGCACCGCGCCCAGGGCCGCGATCTGGAACCAGATCTGCAACGACGGATCCTGAAAGTGGCTCATGCGGCGCGTCACGCCCATCAGGCCCAGTACATACAGCGGCATGAAGGCGAGATAAAAGCCGACCACCCAGAACCAGAACGATACCTTGCCCCAGAACGCATCGAGCTTGTAGCCAAAGGC
>JAYTLK010000164.1:0-13066 GCA_043729515.1 Herminiimonas sp. | reverse complement strand
CCGCGCCTCGATGCCCGCGCAAAATCCACCGGTACCCAGCAGTTCGGCATCGATGCCTCCGTGCCCGGCATGAAGATCGCGCTGATTGCCCATCCGCCGGTGTTCGGCGCCAGGGTCGGCAAGTTCGATGCATCGAAAGCCAGGGCGATTGCCGGTGTGATCGATGTGCTGGAAGTGCCGACCGATCGTGGCGGGCGTGGCGTGGTCGTGATCGCCGATGGCTACTGGCCAGCCAAGCAGGGCCGCGATGCGCTGCAGATCGACTGGGATACGTCAGGTGTCGAAAAAGTCAGCACCACGACCCAGTTCGCGCAATACAGCTCCCTGGCGCAAACCCCGGGCATCGTCGTCCGCAAGGCCGACATCTCGACGCTGGCTTCAGCGCCGAAAAAGCTCGTCGCCGAATACCGTTTCCCCTATCTGGCGCATGCGCCGATGGAGCCGCTGAACTGCATCGTCGACCTGAAAAAAGACAGCTGCACGGTCTGGGCCGGCACCCAGTTCCAAACGGTTGATCAGGGCGCGATCGCCCGCACCGCTGGTCTCGCGCCGGCGCAGGTGACGTTGAACACGCAGATGGCCGGCGGCGGCTTCGGCCGGCGCGCGGTGCCGACCTCGGACTACATCGTCGAGGCCGTTCATGTCGCCAAGGCCTGTCAGGCCAGCGGGCGCACCGGGGCCGTCAAGATCATCTGGAGCCGCGAGGACGACATCCGTGGCGGCTACTATCGCCCGGCGCATCTGCACCGCGCCGAGATCGGTTTCGACGAGAAGGGCGCAATCGTGGCATGGAAGCATGCCATCGTCGGCCAGTCGATCACGTCCGGCACGCCCTTCGAAAGTTTCATGATCAAGGATGGCGTCGACAGCACCATGACCGAAGGCATGGGCGAACCCTACGACGTGCCGCTGCAACTCTCGGCACATCACGTCAAGGCCAATGTGCCGGTGCTGTGGTGGCGCTCGGTCGGTTCGACCCATACCGCCTTCGTGATGGAAACGCTGATCGATGAAGCGGCGGTCATGGCCAACATGGACCCGGTTGCCTATCGCAAGAAACTGATCGGCGACAAGCATCCGCGGCATCTGGCAGCCCTTGATTTGGCAGTGGCAAAATCCGGTTATGGCAAGCGCAAGCTGCCGGCCGGCCATGCGCACGGCGTGGCGATCCACGAATCATTCCAGTCGGTGGTGGCCTATGTGGTCGAGGCATCGGTGGTCGATGGCGTGCCGAAGCTGCATCGGGTAACCGCCGGCGTGCACTGCAATCGCGCCGTCAACCCGCTGACGGTCGAAGCGCAGGTGCAGGGAGCGGTGCTGATGGCTGTCGGCACCACCTTGCCGGGTGCAGCGATCACCTTGCAGGATGGCGTCGTGCAGCAGCAAAACTTCAGCGACTACAAGGTGGCGCGCATGCCTGACATGCCACAGGTGGAAGTGCATCTGGTACCTTCCGACGATGCCCCTACCGGCATGGGCGAGCCCGGCTTTCCCCCACTCGCGCCGGCCTATGCGAATGCGATTGCCCGCCTGACGGGCAAACGGCTGCGCAGCCTGCCATTTGACCTGGCATCGGCCACGGCCTGAGGAAAACGGTGCGGGCCGGCTTCAAGCCTTGTTAGAATGAAGGCATGCCGATCCTGCACGTCATCCCACCTTTCACAACCACCACAACCACCACAGCCACCACCGTGGATATCGACTCCCTCAATGGAATGGCGCGCGATGTCGCTGCTGATATCGTGGCTGACATCGCCACTGACGCCGCCGGACAAGCCGACGCGTCGACGGCCGGGCAGTGCGTCGGATTGCTGCTGGCCGCCGGACAGGGCAGGCGCTTCGATCCGACCGGCCTGAACGACAAGCTGCAACAACGCCTGCCGGATGGCCGCAGCGTCGCCGAAACCGCGGCCGCCAATCTGCTGGCAACACTGTCGCGGGTGATCGCGGTGGTGCGACCGGGCGCCACTGCCCTGAGCGCCGAATTGTCACGGGCCGGATGCGAGGTCGTGGAATGTGAAGACGCAGGCGACGGCATGGCCAACTCCCTGGTATGCGGTTTGCGCCACTGCAGCAGCGCGCCTGGCTGGGTGATTGCGCTGGCCGACATGCCGCTGGTGCAGCCGGCCACCATTGCGGCTCTCGCAGCGGCAATCGCCGGCGGCGCCGACATCGCGGTGCCGACCTATCACGGCTTGCACGGCAACCCGGTCGCCTTTGCACCGACGCACCTGCCGTATCTGCTCGATCTGCAAGGCGACGAAGGTGCACGCAGTCTCCTGAAAAAATTCTTCGTCACGGAAATCATGGTCGAGGATGCCGGCGTGCGCCTGGACATCGACACGCCGGCCGATCTGCGCCGCGTCGCTGGATGAACAAGCATTTCGCCGCGCGCCGCACCGCGCATCTGCTCGGCTTCGGCGGGTTGATTCCCTTCGTCCTGTTGTCATCGGGTTGCTGGCTGGTCCAGCGGGACTGGCTCGGCATGCTGGTGTCGGCGCAGATGGCCTATGGCGTGGCGATCCTGTCGTTTCTCGGCGCCGTGCACTGGGGTGCGGCACTGCTGAGCGCCACGCTGTCGACCCAACGTACCAAGCTGGCACTGCTGTGGGGCGTGCTGCCGTCGCTGATCGCGGTCGGCGCGGCGCAACTGCTGATCGGCATCGGCTTCGCCATCATCACTGCCACCTTCGTGGCGGTCTACCTGATCGACAAGCGGCTCTATCCCTGGTATCCGTTGCCAGCCTGGCTGATCGGTTTGCGTTTCAAGCTGACCTGCGTGGTGGTGGCCTCGCTGGCGTCGACTTTCCTCGCAGTTAACCTGCGAACCTGACCCCATTGAAGACATCGGCGCTGATCGTGAAAAAACCTGCATCAAGAACCGCACGCACCAGGCAGCAGCCGATCCGCTACTCGATCGTGCCCAAGGACCTGGCCGCGCATCTCTTCGAAGTCACGCTCACGGTCGATGATCCCGATCCGGCGGGCCAGGTGTTTGCCTTGCCGGCCTGGATTCCAGGCAGCTACATGATCCGCGAATTCGCGCGGCACATCGTGCAGATCGGCGCGACTGCCGGCGGCGCCGACCTGCCGCTGATCAAACGCGACAAGCACAGCTGGCAAGCAGCGCCCTGTACCGGGCCGATCATGCTGCGCTACGACGTCTATGCCTGGGATCTGTCGGTACGGGCAGCGCACCTCGACCAGACGCATGGATTCTTCAATGGCACCAGCGTATTTTTAGGGGTCGAAGGCGCACGGCACCTGCCGCACGAAGTCGACATTCGCAACAGCGACGACCCGGCCTGCGCCGGCTGGCGCGTGGCGACCGCGCTGCCCCGCCTGAAAGCCCGCCGTTACGGCTTCGGCAGTTACGTCGCCGCCGATTACGACGAACTGATCGATCATCCCGTCGAATGCGGGGACTTTGCTCTCGCCACCTTTACCGCCCACGGCGTGCCGCACGATGTGGTCATCACCGGGCGGGTACCGAACCTGGACCTGCAACGCCTGTGCGCCGATTTGCAAAAGATCTGCGAGGCCCAGATCGCACTGTTCGAGCCCCGCAGCCGGCAGGCGCCGATGGCACGTTATGTCTTCATGACTCTGGCGGTGGGTGACGGCTATGGCGGCCTCGAGCACCGCGCCTCGACGGCCCTGATCTGCGCCCGCGCCGACTTGCCGGTCAAGGGTCAGCCGCAATCGAGCGACGGGTATCGCACCTATCTCGGCTTGTGCAGCCATGAATATTTTCATACATGGAATGTCAAACGCATCAAGCCAGCCGCCTTCGCGCCCTATCGGCTGGATGCAGAAACCTACACGCCGCTGCTGTGGCTGTTCGAAGGCTTCACCAGTTACTACGATGACCTGATGCTGGTGCGCTGCGGTCTGATCGACCAGACGACTTACTTCTCACTGCTGGCAAAGACCATCAACGGCGTGTTGCGCGGATCGGGCCGCACCAGGCAGAGCGTGGCCGAGTCAAGCTTCGACGCCTGGGTCAAGTACTACCGCCAGGATGAAAATGCGCCGAACGCCATCGTCAGCTACTACACCAAGGGCTCGCTGATCGGCCTGGCCTTTGATCTCACGATCCGCGCTGAAACAGGCGGCAAGAAATCACTCGACGATGTGATGCGTGCACTGTGGGTCCGCCATGGCCGTGATTTCTATGCCGCAGGCGCGCAGGCCGGACGCGGCGTGACGGAGGCCGAGGTTGAAAGCCTGTTCGAAGAAATCAGCGGCCTGAAACTGAAGCGGCTTTTCCAGCGCTGGGTCAGGGGTACGGAGGACCTGCCGTTGGCGACATTGCTGGTGCCGTTCGGTGTCATGCTCACCGATGACCGCAAGGATGCCAAGCCGTCTTTGGGCGTGCGTGCCGTGCGCGATGGTGCCGACTGCCGGCTGGCGAGCGTGCATGAGGGAAGCGCCGCCCATCTGGCAGGCCTGTCGGCCAATGATCTGCTGGTGGCAATCGATGGCCTGCGGGTGGGCGGTGCCAACCCGGCCGCCACGATGGACACGTTGCTGGCCCGTTACCGCATTGGTGACCGGGTGCAATTGCACGTCTTTCGGCGGGATGAACTGCTGCACTTCGACGCGGTGCTGGTTGCGGATGCCGCGCCGAAGGTACTCTTGACCGCAGTGCCGAAACCATTGCCGTCAGTGCGCCTGCGGGCGGCGTGGCTTGGCTGTACCAGGCCTGCAGGCCTGGCGAGCTAGCCGAACAGCCGGCGCAGTTCCACGCCCGGATCGGGCGCCCGCATGAAGGCTTCGCCGACCAGGAAACCATCTACCCCGGCGTCGCGCATGCGCCGGACGTCGTCGGCAGCCAGGATGCCGGATTCGGTGATGACCAATTTATCGGGTGCGATGCGCGGCAGCAGGTCGATCGTGGTCGCCAGGGATGTCTCGAAGGTGCGCAGGTTCCGGTTGTTGATGCCCAAGAGCGCCGTCTTCAACCGCAGGGCGGCCGTGAGTTCAACTGCATCATGCACCTCCACCAGCACGCCCATGCCGAGTTCATGGGCACAGGCCTCGAGCTCGGCCATCAGGCCATGGTCGAGCGCCGCCACGATCAGCAGGATTGCGTCGGCCCCCCATGATCGGGCTTCATAGACCTGGTACGGATCGATCATGAAATCCTTGCGCAGCGCCGGCAGGGCGCAGGCAAAGCGTGCCTGCTGCAGATAGCCCGGCGCACCTTGGAAGAAGTGCACGTCGGTCAACACCGACAGGCAGGCCGCGCCATGCGTGGCATAACTGGCAGCGATCTCGGCCGGCTTGAAGTCCGCGCGCAGCACGCCTTTGGATGGGGATGCCTTCTTGACCTCGGCGATCACGCCGGCCTGGCCAGCGGCGATCTTGGCGCGCATCGCCGCCTCGAACCCACGCACGGCTGCGCGGGATTCCGCATCGGTTTCGACTTCGCGCCGCAGGCTCGCCAGCGAGCGATGCTTTTTGGCGGCTGCGACTTCGTCAGCTTTGACGTCGAGGATCTTGTGCAGGATGTCTGACATGGGAAATTTTCGATGATGAGATTGACTCGTACGATGCGTCGACGAGCAAAAGTGATGCGGATGGCGGCTCGTGCGAAGAATGCAGCCTTCAGTCTGCAAAGATTTTCCTTGCTCAGCCAGCACCGAGCCGCTGCGTCACCGTCACGAATTGCGCGACCTTTGCCCGGGCAGCACCCGAGGCGATCGTCTCGCGCGCCAGAAGCAAGCCGTCCGCAATGGACGGCGCGATGCCGGCGGCATACAACGCCGTGCCGGCATTGAGCGCCACGATTTCAAGCGCCGGCCCGGGTCGATTGCCGAGTGCTTCGTGGATCTTGTCGCGTGATTCGACGGCGCCGGTGACCTTCAAATTGCGGCTGGCGATCATCTGCATGCCGAAATCTTCCGGATGAATTTCGTATTCGCGAATCTCGCCATCGATCAGTTCTCCGACCATCGTTGCCGCACCCAGCGACACCTCGTCCATGTTGTCGCGGCCCCAGACCACGATCGCATGCTGCGCGCCCAAGCGCTGCAGCACCCGCACCTGGATGCCGACCAGGTCCGGATGAAACACGCCCATCAGAATGTTCGGCGCGCCCGCCGGATTGGTCAGCGGCCCGAGGATGTTGAAGATGGTGCGCACGCCCAGTTCCTTGCGCACCGGCGCGGCATGCTTCATCGCCGCATGATGGTTCGGTGCGAACATGAAGCCGATGCCGGTCTGCGCGATCGATTCGGCAACCTGCAGCGGCGTCAGGTTGATGTTGACCCCAAGCGCCTCGAGCACATCGGCGCTGCCCGACGACGACGACACGCTGCGTCCGCCATGTTTTGCCACGCGGGCGCCGGCGGCAGCGGCCACGAACATCGAGGCGGTGGAGATATTGAAGGTATGCGCGCCATCGCCACCGGTGCCGACGATGTCGAGCAGGTTGCGGGTATCGGCCAGCGGCACCTTGATGGCAAACTCCCGCATGACCTGTGCGGCTGCTGCAATCTCGCCGATGCTTTCCTTCTTTACCCGCAGGCCCATGGTGAGCGCGGCGATCATCACCGGCGTCATCTCGCCGCCCATGATCTGGCGAAACAGCGACAGCATCTCGTCATGAAAAATTTCACGATGATCGATGCAGCGCAGCAGGGCTTCCTGGGGTGTGAGTGACATGGAAATGGGCTCGATGCGTGGCAGGTCGGAGGCGTGCATGCCTCAGGAACTCAGGAAGTTTTTGAGAAGCGCATGGCCATGTTCGGAAAGGATCGACTCCGGATGAAACTGCACGCCCTCCACCGCCAGCGTCTTGTGCCGCACGGCCATGATCTCGCCATCGTCGGTCCAGGCCGTCACTTCCAGGCAATCCGGCAATGAGGCGCGCTCGATGGCCAGCGAGTGATAGCGGGTCACCAGATAATCCGGCGGCAGATCGCGAAAGACGCCGGCGCCCGTGTGATGGATCACCGAGGTCTTGCCGTGCATGACTTCCTGCGCCCGCACCACCTTGCCGCCGAATGCCGCGCCGATGCTCTGATGGCCCAGACACACGCCCAGAATCGGAATCTGCCCGGCGAAGCGCTGCAGCACCGGCACCGACACACCGGCTTCCAGTGGCGTGCAGGGGCCGGGCGAGATGCAGATGCGGGTTGGCGCCAGCGCGGCGATCTCGTCGGTGGTGATTTCGTCGTTGCGCACCGTGCGCACGTCTTCCCCCAGCTCGCCGAAATACTGCACCAGGTTGTAGGTGAAGGAATCGTAGTTGTCGATCATGAGCAGCATGTCAGAACTCCCCGTCCAGTCCGTCCTGTACCTGCTCGGCGGCGCGCAAGACGGCACGCGCCTTGTTCTCGGTCTCCTGCCATTCCATCTCCGGCACCGAGTCGGCAACGATGCCGGCTGCCGCCTGAACGTACAGCATGCCGTCGCGAATGACGCCGGTGCGAATCGCAATCGCCAGGTCCATCTCGCCGCCATAGGACAGATAGCCGCAGGCACCGCCATAGACGCCGCGCTTGGTCAGCTCCAGCTCGTCGATGACTTCCATGGCCCGCACCTTGGGCGCACCGGAGAGCGTGCCGGCCGGGAAGGTGGCTTTCAAGACATCCAGGTTCGACAGTCCCGGCTTCAGCAAGCCTTCGACGTTCGAAACGATGTGCTGCACATGTGAATATTTTTCGATCACCAGCTTGTCGGTAACCTTCACGCTGCCGGTCTGGGCGATGCGGCCGATGTCGTTGCGCGCAAGGTCGATCAGCATCACGTGTTCGGCGATTTCCTTCGGATCGGCCAGCAGCTCGCGCGCCAAGGCGGCGTCGGATTCCGGCGTCGAGCCACGCGGCCGGGTGCCGGCCAGCGGACGAATCGTGATCTTCTTTTGTCCGGCATGTTCGCCGCCGGTCAACGTTTCGTTGCGTACCAGGATTTCAGGCGATGCGCCAACGATCTGCATGTCGCCGAAATTATAAAAATACATGTAGGGGGACGGGTTCAGCGAACGCAGCGCGCGATACAGCGTGAGCGGTGAATCGACATACGGCTTCCTGATCCGCTGGCCGATCTGGACCTGCATCAGGTCGCCCGCCATGACGTATTGCTTGGCTTTTTCGACTGCCTTCAAATAGGCATCACGCGGAAAATCGCGGATGGTGTCGGTGCGAACGGACGCCGAGGTCACCGGCACGTCGACAGCCCGGCGCAGCATCGCCCGCAGGTCCTTCAACCGCTGACGAGCCCGCGAAAACGCTTCCGGATGGCTCGGGTCGGCATACACGATCAGATACAGCTTGCCGGAGAGATTGTCGATCACCGCCAACTCTTCGGTCACCAGCAACTGGATGTCGGGCAGGCCAAGATCGTCTTTCGGCGTCGAGTCGGCCAGCCGCTTCTCGATGTGGCGCACCGTGTCGTAACCGAAATAGCCCGCCAGGCCGCCGCAGAAACGCGGCATGCCCGGGCGCAGCGCAACCTTGTAGCGCGCCTGGAAGTCGATGATGAATTCCAGCGGATTGCCGTCGTGGGTTTCGATCACGCTGCCGTTGCGAATGACTTCCGTGTGATTGCCGGTGCAGCGCATCACGGTCGCCGCTGGCAAACCGATGAATGAATAGCGGCCGAAGCGTTCGCCGCCGACCACCGATTCGAGCAGAAAACTGTTCTTGCCGTGATTCTGGGTCTGGGCCAGTTTCAGGTAGAGCGTAAGCGGCGTTTCAAGATCGGCGAAGGCTTCGGCGATCAACGGGATGCGGTTGTAACCTTGCGCGGCAAGCGACTTGAATTCGAGTTCGGTCATGTGTTTCTCCAGGCCGCGTGTCGGAGCACGATCGTCGCGGCGGGGTTGAATAAAAAACGCGTCTGGCGGAAGTCGCCGGGGAAGTCAACGTGGCAAGGATGTTGGATCATCACCCGGACTGCAGCATTGCAGTGTCGGTGCGCAGCAGTTCAGTGCGCCCGCGATTGCCAGCGTCGCCACAGCCAGGCCCCGGGGGCGCTGGTGATGGCGGCAGTGCGTTTTTTATCGAGGAACATCATGTACGGATCATGGAAAACCGGAAATTCCGGCGTGGAGCGATGAATGAGGGAACGGCGAGTTGCCGACGAAACTATACCATCGGAAATAAAGACCTGTACAGGTGGCATCCAGCGCCATTTCATCGGCCGCAGTCCCGGTCATACGTCGGCGAGCTGGGTCCGCATGGCATCGATCACGGCCTTGTAATCCGGTTTGCCGAAAATAGCCGAGCCGGCCACGAAGGTATCTGCACCGGCTTTCGCGGCAGCTGCGATGTTGTCGATCTTGATGCCCCCATCGACTTCGAGCAGGATGTCACGGCCAGTGGCGTCGATCATCGCCCGCACGGCAGCAATTTTTTTCAGGGCATGGGGAATGAAAGACTGGCCGCCAAAGCCAGGGTTGACCGACATGATCAGGATCAGGTCGATCTTGTCCATCACGTGCTCGAGGTAATGCAGGGACGTGCCGGGATTGAACACCAGCCCCGCCTTGCAGCCATGATCGCGAATCAGTTGCAAGCTGCGATCCACATGTTCCGAGGCTTCCGGATGAAAGCTGATGATGTTGGCGCCGGCCTTGGCAAAGTCGGGAATGATGCGGTCCACCGGCCTGACCATCAGATGGACGTCGATCGGCACCTGCACGTGCGGGCGGATCGCTTCGCAGACCAGCGGCCCGATGGTCAGGTTCGGCACGTAATGGTTGTCCATCACGTCGAAATGGATGATGTCGGCGCCGGCCGCCACGACATTGCGTACTTCTTCACCCAGGCGGGCAAAATCGGCGGAGAGGATGCTGGGGGCGATACGATAGTGTGGCATGGCGTTCCTCGAAGACGGTGAACCGGCATTCTAACGTCGTCGCGTGAAGTATGGCGTTCGGCTGCAGCACCCAGGTGCATTGTGCAATACTGACAACTTCCAGCCGCCTGGCGGCGGTCAGGCGTGCGGTCACTGACGCTTTATCCTGACAGCTGCCCTGACAGCTGCCCTGACGCGGCTTCGCGCCATCTCAGAATTGAAACAAGGAATGTGTAATGTCGGCCTATGAATTGACCGTGTCGGTCCGGACGCAGTATCTCGACGATCAATCCGACCCTGACCGCAGCAAATATGTGTTTGCCTACGCCGTCACGATCCGCAACACAGGTCAGGTCGCGGCTCAGGTGATCTCGCGCCTCTGGACCATCACGGACGCCAACAACCATGTGGAAAACGTACGTGGACTGGGCGTCGTCGGACACCAGCCGCTGCTGCAGCCAGGCGAACAGTTTGACTACACCAGTGGCGCTTCCCTGATGACGCCGCACGGGTCGATGACCGGAGAATACTTCTGCGTGGCGGAAGATGGCGAGCAATTCGTCGCCAGGATCCCGGAATTCGTCCTGTCGTTGCCACGCACCTTGCATTAGGCACGCTGCGCCCGGCCGACGGACGGTTTTCACTCTTGAAGCCAGCAAGAAAGCCGGAAAATGTGGCAGACGCTAGCGGGTGTCGGAGCCGTCGCGGTCATCCTCGCGCGGACGCCGCTGGTCGGGCGAGCGCCCTGAAAACATCGTCCACCAGACGATGAAGACCAATACCATCATGGCCAAAAAAGCCTCCAGCAACAACAGCCACATAGCCGGTCCCTCCCATGTCAATCTTGCGTCATAGTCTATCCCAAGCGATGTTTCTATCGATGGTGCTGGCCGGTTGCAGTACCACGCGTCCGGACCGACCCGTGACATCGCCGCCTCCTGCAGCATCCGGCGCTGTCGCGCCAGGCACGGCAACGGCCCCGGGCGGAGTGGTGCCACCGGTTGTGTCTGGTGCAGTGTTGCGCCCAGCCAGTTTCGCAGCCATGCCCGGATGGCAGCAGGACGATTTGCGGGAAGCTTTTCCGGCATTTCGCAGTTCATGCGAGGTGCTGATCCGCAAGCCCGAATGGAAGCAAGCCTGCACCGTCGCGCGTGACGTGACGGCAGCCGATGCGAAGGCAGTACGCCTGTACTTCGAGACTTTTTTCATGCCCCATCAGGTCATCAATCCCGACGGCACTGACACGGGACTTGTTACCGGCTACTACGAGCCGCTCCTGCGTGGCTCCCGCAAGCGCGGCGGCGTGTATCAGACACCGCTGCACCGGATGCCGGACGATTTGCTGACGGTCGATCTGGCAGGCGTCTATTCGGAACTGAAAAGCCTGCGCCTGCGCGGCCGCTTGCAGGCAAACAAAGTCGCGCCATACTGGACCCGCGCAGAGCTGTTCCAGAACGATTTACTGGCGGGCAAAGAGCTGGTCTGGGTCGACGATGCGGTCGATGCATTTTTCCTGCAGGTGCAGGGCTCGGGTCGAGTGCAGCTTGCAGAAGGCAAGGAAACCATTCGCCTCGCCTATGCAGACCAGAACGGACATCCCTACAAATCGATCGGCCGTTTCCTGGTCGAGCGGGGAGAAATGACCCTTGATCAGGCATCGGCGCAAAGCATCAAGGCGTGGATTGCAGCCCATCCCGCCCGGCAGCAAGAAGTGCTCAATGCAAATCCAAGCTATGTTTTTTTTCGGGAAGAGAAACTGATTGACCCGGGCAAGGGACCAAAAGGCGCGCTCGGCATACCTCTTACGGCACAACGTTCGATCGCCATCGATGCGCAGTTCATTCCGCTCGGTGCTCCGGTCTTTCTTGCCACGACACAGCCGGCCAGCGAGACGCCACTGCAGCGCCTTATGCTGGCACAGGATACGGGCGGCGCGATCCGCAACCCGGTGCGCGCTGACGTGTTCTGGGGTTTCGGGGCTGCAGCAGGGGAATTGGCCGGCAAGATGAAGCAGCGTGGCCGGATGTGGGTGCTGTTGCCGAAATAAATACCCGGTGCGGCTCCGTCGGATGGCGGTCTCATGCTGCAGGCGAAGGTTAAACACCAGCGCTCATCGAACAGGGAAGCCAACGACGGCATGGTGTTAATGGTGTTCATGGTGTTCATGGTGTCGATAGGAGGTGCGAGCCATTTTGGCAGCAGTTTATTGACGGCATGCCGTCGAACAGCCGTGTCGCCACACATCACCGATGCTTGTACATGATGCAGGGCGGTGTTACATGAATTCGCCGAACGCGTGGTCGCATCGTCTCACGCGCTTATCTTTACTTCCAGCAAGGAGATTGCAACATGACATTTGAAACGATCATCACTGAAGTACACGGCAAGGTCGGACTGATCCGCCTGCACCGGCCCGCTGCGCGCAACGCCTTGAACGACCAGCTGATGGATGAACTCGGCATGGCACTGGCAGGCTTTGATGCCGACGAGGCGATCGGCTGCATTCTTCTGACCGGCGACGAAAAAGCGTTTGCCGCCGGTGCCGATATTTCGGCGATGGCAAGTTACAGCCACATGGATGCTTTCAAGGGCGAATTCATCACGCGTAATTGGGAACATATCCTGCGCGTGCGCACACCGGTCATCGCAGCAGTAGCAGGTTACGCCCTTGGCGGCGGCTGCGAACTGGCCATGATGTGCGACTTCATCATTGCTGCCGAAAATGCGCAGTTCGGTCAGCCGGAAGTACGCCTCGGCACGATGCCGGGTGCAGGTGGAACCCAGCGGCTGCCGCGGGCAGTATCCAAAAGCAAGGCAATGGACCTGTGCCTGACCGCCCGCATGATGGATGCGCATGAAGCGGAGCGTGCAGGATTGGTTTCGCGGGTGGTTCCAGTCGAACGGCTGCAAGACGAAGCACTGGCAGCGGCCACAACCATCGCAGGCATGTCGTTGCCGGTTGTAATGATGATCAAGGATTCCATCAATCGCGCCTATGAGGTCCCTCTCGCGCAGGGAGTACAAACCGAACGCCGAATGTTCCATGCAACGTTTGGCTTGCAGGACCAGAAGGAAGGCATGAAGGCTTTCCTCGAAAAGCGCTTGCCAAAATTTCAGAATTTTTGATATAGTTCGGCTCCCGTAGAAAGCGCATGGCACCGCAGGGCTCGAAAGAGCGGCTGCGATGCTTACGACGAGACGGCAAGCCGAGGCAGGAGTTGCCGGCTGAAATGATTTGGATGCGTTGTATGGCGGGGAG
>JAYTLK010000163.1:0-4390 GCA_043729515.1 Herminiimonas sp. | reverse complement strand
TTGCTCGGTTCGACCGCGACATGGTGGGGCTTCGGCATGCACGTGGTCGCCGGTTCGATCTGGGCCATCTTCCACATCCTGATCGTCGTGCTGCAGGCGTTCATCTTCATGATGCTGACCCTGGTGTATGTCGGACAGGCGCATGAAGGGCATTGATCGCTGCGCGGTCTGAGCGGACGGTTGCTGGATTGTTGGATCGCAGGATTGTGGTAAGGCAGGTGGCAGGACACGGCAGGTTTCGCAGTTTTTATTTTTTACTTTTGATTTTCAATATCCAAGGAGTTTTTCATGACTGACGTCGCATTCGTAGCATTGGCTTGTGGTTTGATTATTGGTCTCGGTGCCATTGGCGCATGTATCGGCATCGGCATCATGGGCGGCAAGTTCATCGAAGCTTCGGCACGTCAGCCAGAACTGATGAACACGCTGCAGACCAAGATGTTCCTGTTGGCCGGTCTGATCGACGCTGCGTTCCTGATCGGTGTCGGTATCGCGATGATGTTTGCCTTCGCCAATCCGTTCATCAAGGGCTAATCAGCCAATTCTCATCCCGCCGGGCGCCTGATCAACAGATCCGGCGCCCGGTACACGTTATTCTGAGAAGGAAACTACCGTGAACTTAAACGCAACACTCGCTGCACAGTTCGTGGTCTTCTTCATTCTGGCGATGTTCACGATGAAATTCGTGTGGCCGCCGTTGATGAAAGCGCTCGACGATCGCGCGCAGAAGATTGCCGATGGACTGGCTGCCGCAGACCGTGGCAAGGCCGAGATGGCTGCCGCCGAAAAGCGCGTGCAGGCCGAATTGTCCGGCGCCCGTGACGAAGGTCAGAAGCGCATCGGCGACGCCGAAAAACGCGCTGCCGGCATCATCGACGACGCCAAGAAGACCGCTGCCGATGAAGCGGCCCGCATCATCACCGCTGCCCGCGACGAAGCACAGCAACAAGTCACCCGCGCCCGCGAGGAACTGCGTTCGCAAGTGGCAACGCTGGCTGTCAAGGGTGCCGAACAGATCTTGAAGCGCGAAGTCAATGCAGCGGCCCATGCCGATCTGTTGACCCAGTTGCAGACCGAGCTGTAATCATGGCCGAACTCGCAACCATCGCCCGTCCCTATGCAGAAGCGCTGTTTCGCGTGGCGCGCACCGGCAACCTGGCCGCCTGGTCGGATGCAGTCGCTGAAATGGCAAGCGTGGCCGCTCATCCGGATGTGCAGGCACTGGCGCACAATCCGAAAGTGCGCGACGCCGACATGGCAGCCACCTTCGAGTCGCTGCTGAAGGCGCCGCACACTGCCGAGGCCGGTAACTTCATCTCGATGCTGGTCGAAAACGGCCGCATCAGCCTGTTGCCGGAAATTGGCAACCAGTTCCAGGCATTGAGGAATGCCCAGGAAGGCGCGGCCGATGCCGAGATCACCAGTGCGTTCGCACTATCGGATGCGCAGGTCGTCTCCCTGCTCGGATTGTTGGAGAAGAAATTCGGACGCAAGCTCAATCCCTCGGTCGTCGTCGACAATGCCCTGATCGGCGGCGTGCGCGTGATCGTTGGTGACGAAGTACTCGACACCTCGGTGCGGGCGAAGCTGCAACAGATGCAGGTTGCCCTGACTGCCTGAGACACCGGCAGATATCGTCCCGACGCTCGCCTGCCGCCCAAGCGAAGATTAATTTTTAGGAGTTAACATGCAACTCAACCCGTCCGAAATCAGCGAACTGATCAAGAGCCGGATCCAAGGCCTCGGCGACACCGCCGAGATTCGCAATCAGGGCACCGTCATTTCGGTCTCCGACGGTATCTGCCGCATCCACGGCCTGTCGGACGTGATGCAGGGCGAGATGCTGGAATTTCCTGGCAATACCTTCGGCCTGGCGCTGAACCTGGAGCGTGACTCGGTCGGCTCGGTGATCCTGGGTGACTACGAGCACATCTCCGAAGGCGACACCGTCAAATGTACCGGCCGTATCCTGGAAGTGCCGATCGGCCCGGAACTGCGCGGCCGTGTCGTCAATGCGCTGGGCCAGCCGATCGACGGCAAGGGTCCGATCAACGCCAAGCTGAGCGCACCGATCGAAAAGATCGCACCGGGCGTGATTGCCCGTCAATCGGTGTCGCAGCCGATGCAGACCGGTTTGAAATCGATCGACGCCATGGTGCCGATCGGCCGTGGCCAGCGCGAGCTGATCATCGGCGACCGACAGACCGGCAAGACGGCTGTGGCGATCGATGCGATCATCAACCAGAAAGGCCAGAACGTCACCTGCATCTACGTGGCAATCGGCCAGAAGGCGTCGTCGATCAAGAACATCGTGCGCTCGCTGGAATTGCATGGCGCGATGGAATACACGATCGTGGTCGCCGCATCGGCATCCGAATCGGCCGCGATGCAGTATGTCTCGCCGTATTCAGGTTGCGCCATGGGCGAGTATTTCCGTGACCGTGGTGAAGATGCGCTGATCGTGTATGACGATCTGTCCAAGCAAGCGGTTGCCTATCGTCAGGTGTCGCTGCTGCTGCGCCGTCCGCCAGGCCGTGAAGCCTATCCGGGCGACGTGTTCTACCTGCACAGTCGTTTGCTTGAGCGCGCAGCGCGTGTGAACCCGGATTATGTCGAAGCTTTCACCAAGGGTGAAGTCAAGGGCCAGACCGGATCACTCACCGCACTGCCGATCATCGAAACGCAAGCTGGCGACGTTTCGGCCTTCGTGCCGACCAACGTGATCTCGATCACCGATGGCCAGATTTTTCTGGAAACGTCGTTGTTCAACGCCGGCGTGCGTCCTGCCATCAACGCCGGTATCTCGGTGTCGCGCGTTGGTGGCGCAGCGCAGACCAAGGTCATCAAGGGCTTGTCGGGCGGCATCCGTACCGACTTGGCGCAGTATCGCGAATTGGCGGCCTTTGCGCAGTTTGCCTCCGATCTCGACGAATCGACCCGCAAGCAGCTCGACCGTGGCGCCCGCGTGACGGAATTGCTGAAGCAGGCGCAGTATTCGCCGCTGCCGATCTCGCTGATGGCCGTGTCGCTGTTTGCCGTGAACAAGGGTTATTTCGACGACATCGAAGTCAAGAAAGTGCTTGCCTTCGAAGCCGGTCTGCATGGGTTCATGAAGACCAGCCACACGGACGTCCTGCAGAAGATCGAGGACACCAAGGCGCTCGACAAGGACAACGAGGCAGCCCTCACGGCAGCGATCGCCAGCTTCAAGAAATCATTCTGAGCCCGGACCGGCGGCAGGCGCATGCGCTGCGCCGTTCGGTCTGATCGATTGATCACGTGGCGAAAAGGAGTAGGGACTCATGGCAGTAGGCAAAGAGATACGTGGCAAGATCAAAAGCGTAGAAAATACGAAGAAGATCACCAAGGCAATGGAAATGGTCGCCGCGTCCAAGATGCGCAAGGCGCAGGACCGGATGCGCGCGGCACGTCCGTACAGCGACAAGATCCGCAACATCGCATCGAACCTGGCGCGCGCCAATCCGGAATACACGCATCCGTTCCTGGTGCGTCAGGACAAGGCGAAGACGGTCGGCATCATCGTCGTCACCACTGACAAGGGGTTGTGCGGCGGCTTGAACACCAATGCACTGCGCCTGGTCACGACCAAGGTGCGGCAACTGGAATCGAGCGGCAACAAGATCGAAGCGGTCGCCATCGGCAACAAGGGTCTGGGTTTTCTGAACCGGATCGGCGCCAAGGTGGTGGCGCATGCGATTCAGCTAGGCGACACGCCACATCTGGACAAGCTGATCGGCCCGGTCAAGTTGTTGCTGGACGCTTATCAGGAAGGCAAGCTCGACGCGGTGTATCTGGTCTACACCAAGTTCATCAACACGATGAAGCAGGAAGCGATGCTGGAGCAGTTGCTGCCATTGACGGCAGATCGTCTGCAGGCAGATCGCGACCAGCATTCCTGGGATTACCTGTACGAGCCGGAAGCACAGACCGTGATCGACGAACTGCTGGTGCGCTATGTCGAGGCGCTGATCTATCAGGCGGTCGCTGAAAATCTCGCATCCGAACAATCGGCGCGGATGGTGGCGATGAAGTCGGCCAGCGACAATGCAGGCAATGTGATCGGTGAGTTGAAGCTCATCTACAACAAGACCCGGCAGGCAGCGATCACGAAAGAATTGTCGGAAATCGTGGCAGGTGCGGCAGCAGTTTAAACACGCTCGTTCCGGGGACAAAGTTTCTACTCTGTCCCCGTTTGACCAAGCTTAAATACCTGCCCCCAGCAAGCAGCAAAGAATCAAGCAATAAAACCAGAATTTAAATTACTTAAACAGAAGGAACGAACATGGCTGACGGCAAAATCGTTCAGTGTATCGGTGCTGTGGTGGACGTCGAGTTTCCCCGCAATGCGATGCCCAAGGTGTATGACGCC
>JAYTLK010000162.1:0-16738 GCA_043729515.1 Herminiimonas sp. | reverse complement strand
TGCTGAAATCGGTGGTGCCAAGATACCAGCTCAACAGCAATTTGCCCGTTACAAACAGAATGGCCGTGATTATGGCGCCCACCAGAACGTCACCCCAGGCAATCCTTACTGCCGGCAGGTATTTGTAAATGGCGGCGAACATGGCGGTGACGATCACGAACGACATCACCGAGGAAATGATTTTTGCAAAGACGATGAACGAGGCATTGTCGACACCACCAACCCAGATATCGCCCATTGCTGACAACGCGGCGCTGACCGCCAGGGAAATGAGCAGCATCAGGGCCAACACCAGGACCAGCCCGAACGACAGAAAGCGCTGGCGGATCAACGACCAGATTCCGCCTGCCGCGCTTTTCGGGACCTCCCAAAGTTCGTCGAGACTGTCCTTCAATTCGGCGAATGCGCTGGTGGCGCCGATGAGCAAGATGCCGGCCGAGATCAGGGCGGCAAACTTGCTGTCGCTTTCGAAATGGGCGCCTGCCAGGATCGACTTCATCGCCTCCCCGCCCTGGCTGCCGAGCACGCCGCTCATTTGTTTCATGATCAGTGCGCGCACCGCTTCCACGCCAAAGAACAAGCCTGCCACGGCCACCACCAGCACCAGCATCGGCGCCAGGGAAAACAAGGTGTAGAGCGCCAGCGCCGCGCCCTTGCTGGCAGCCCGGTGCACCGACCACGATTTCGCGGCTTCAACGGCGATCTGTCCAAGCTGTTTCACCGAGAAACCATGCCCGTTGGCGAGCGCTTTCATTGCATCGACGGGCGTCGCCTTGAGCGCCTGCCCGTGCACCGGATGAGACTCGATGGAAGGGTCGAGCGGGTCTGCGACCGCGGTTGGCGCATGACTGGACGAAGACGATGTCGATGTCGACGCCGCAGCGGTAACCGGCGGTGGCGCACTGGTCATGACAGCGCCCTCAGGCAGGCCCTGCCCTGGCTGCTCCGTCACTTCTCCTGCACTTGCCTTGCGGGTGACGGCGCGGGCGTGGTTCCACGCATAAAACATCACGGTGGCCAGTTCGGCGACGCCGAGCAACTGTTCCCATTGCCGCGACTGGCGATTGTTTTTCATGCAGCGACAGCCCTTTCCAATTTAGTAAACCCTTCTTTTGTCCAACAGTTCATCCGATTGCGCCATGTCTGATTTCGGGACCGTTTTAAGATTGACAATAAAGCTGCGACCAATGACAGTCTGTGCGACAGCCCGCAAACATTCACACGTCGGCTTGCGAAAACCATCGAAAATGCCATTTTGGCCAAACATTGCCTTTAACGATCAGACCGCGCCACGACTGTATAAAAATATCAGGAAGACAATGTTAGTTACCGAACAGTATCTTATTGCACGATCCGGTTACGTTGCAACTTCAGGACGCTACATGTCGATTGCATCGTAGAAACAAGTGGAGGTCGATCCCGACCTGCCGGCGGCAATGTGAGGCATGCGCGAACTTCATCAAGGGAGATTCGCATGACCGATTCCATCCGCACCAGGACGGACAAAGACGCCAGTGAACTGACCCGTCTGCCACACCGCCGCACCGACTGGTACAGCGCACGCACCATCGAGCAGGCAGTCAGCTTGCAGGCGCAGGAAGGCACCCAAGCTGCCGCCGCTTTCCTGAAGGATCACAGCATTGTGGCCGACATCACGATCCGAACCCTGCTGCATCCGGACCAGCGCCGCTCTTCCTGACTTCGCCGCCGGCTGACTTGATACCAGACACGGGCCGGCGACAGCGCTTGCCACCGGCGACCTGCGTGCATTACACGGCTTGAAACGGCTCGCTGCGACCGTAGCGCATGCCGGGCAGCGTCGGCGCGTGATCCCCCCGTTTCGCTCGCCGTTTCGCTCGCCGTTTCGCAGGCGCATTGCGAAGCTGAACACGGCTCGCACACTGACCGAGAAAGTCACCGCGCCGGTGGTCAGGCCCCTCTGCCATAGCGTCGTGCGGGCCAGCAGGTCTTCGCACTACCCGATTTTTGACTGCCGCAACATGGTCCTTGCCACCGCTGTCTTCCTGTGCGCTACCTCACCTATTTGCTGCGCACCGACGGGGTCCGGTCGAACTTCGCGCCGCTGGCGGGTCTGCCTTGTTTCGTGCGCAGATGCCGCATGCTGTTCGGCCCGGCCAGGGTGACCCCGAGCTTTACCCAATGGTCGGTCTGGATGGCACTGCGCCCGGGACAGCGGCGCGCCAGCGCAGCCGACGTCGCAATGATGATCCCAACGGCGATGCACATGGCAGGTCGCTACGGCGAACTGCGCATGCCGCTGACGATCCCCGCCGGTGTTGCCGGTGTTGCCGGTGTCGTCAAGTCACGACACTGTCACGGCGTTTAACTAATGTGAGTGGTCTGGCGCACATCCGGCCGTGACAATCGTCAGTAGCCTTTCCTAGATATAACAATTGTCACTTCCGCCACGTGGAGCTTTGCATGAACAAGATCAAGATGACCGGAATCGCCCTGATCGGTTTGGGGACACTCGAACAGGCCGGCGGCCGACTGCTCGCCAGCCGGCGTCTGCGTGCGCGCGGATTTGCGCACCAGGTCGCCGGCCAGTCGAAGTTTGCCATCGGCACAGCGATGGCCAGGGTTGGCGGCCGTCTGCATGCAGTGCGCCAGCCGGCACTGGCGTCCTCTCCGGTCGCCACGACCGACCGTTGAGCCGGCGGGCGGCGGGCTGCTGCTGCCGGTGTTGTGCTCGGGTTGTTGCCGAGTCTGTTCTTAAGCTCGTCTTTAAGCCCGTTCTTAAGCTCGTTTTTAAGCCCGTTCTTAAGCCCGGTCTAAAGCCCGTGCCTGAGCTTGCGCGGGAATGCACTTCGCACCGAAAGGCACGCCAGTGAAGTAGTGCAGATCGCTATACTGACGGCATGTCCCGCATTTTTCCGCCTGGTGAGGTTGCCGTAGCCGACATCACCGGTTATACCGTCGCCGTTCGCAGTCTCTGCGAATTCACCGCCAAGACCGGCGACCTTGACCTGCGCTTCACCCCCAGCCCGACGGCCCAGGAAGGCATTGCCGGCCACAAGCTGGTCACCGGCCGCCGTCCCGACGGCTATCAAGCCGAAATCACCCTGAGAGGCCAATACCGCAGCCTGCATGTCCGGGGCCGCGCTGATGGCTACGATCCGCAAGCCAACCAACTCGAAGAGATCAAGACTTTCCGGGGCGACCTTTCGCGCATGCCGGACAACCATCGCCAACTGCACTGGGCCCAGGCCAAGATCTACGGCTGGCTGCTGTGCGAGGCCCGTAGCCTGACCGAGCTGAGCGTGGCGCTGGTCTATTTCGACATCGGCAGCGGCGACGAGACGGTGCTGACCGAGGTCCACCACGCAGCGACCCTGCAGGCATTCTTCGAAGACCACTGCGCGCGCTTTCTGCACTGGGCCGAGCAGGAGCTGCTGCACCGGACGGCGCGCGACGCGGCATTGGTGCTGCTGCCGTTTCCGCACGGCGAATTTCGCAGCGGCCAGCGGCCGCTCGCTGAAGCCGTGTTTCGGGCCGGGAACAGCGGACGCTGCCTCCTGGCGCAAGCCCCGACCGGCATTGGCAAGACCATCGGCACGATCTTTCCGGCATTGAAGGCCATGCCGGGCCAGCGCATCGACAAGCTGTTTTTTCTGACGGCAAAAACCTCCGGCCGTCAGGTCGCGCTTGATACCGCGCAACGCATCCGGCAGGCCGCGCCATCCTTGCCGCTGCGGGTAATCGAAATCGTCGCCCGCGAGCGCGCCTGCGAATATCCGGACCGCGCCTGCCACGGCGACGCCTGTCCGCTGGCTGAAGGATTTTATGACCGGCTGCCGGGCGCCAGGGCCGAGGCGGTCGCGCTGGCAGGCGGTCCGACAACGGAGAGCAAGTCCCATCAAGCAGCCAGCCCCAACCCCGGTCTCCCCTTGCTCGACCGCGCCACCGTGCGCGACATCGCGCTGGCGCATGCGATCTGCCCGTATTACCTGACGCAGGAGCTGGTGCGCTGGGCCGACGTGATCGTGGCCGACTATAACTATTATTTCGACTATTCGGCCATGCTGTACGCGCTGGCCCAGGCCGACGACTGGCGGGTGACTATCCTGGCCGATGAAGCGCACAATCTGGTGGAACGGGCGCGCCGGATGTATTCGGCAACGCTCGACGAGCACGCCCTGCTGGCGCTCTCCCATGCCGCGCCGTCGGTGCTGCGCGCACCATTGGCGGCCCTGGCGCGCCAATGGGAGACGATCGGTCCGGCGCCGGCCGAGTCCTACGTCGTGCTGCCGGCGGTGCCTGGCGGCTTGCGCAGTGCCTTGCAAGCGCTGCTGGCGGCGATGAGCGACTATTTCAGCGAACGTCCGGGCAACGAACAACCGGCGCTGCTGGCGTATTTTTTCGAGGCGCTGCATTTTTCGCGTCTGATCGAGGCATTCGGTCCGCATTCGATCGTCGATGTCACACGCGAGACGGCCTTGGACGGCACGTTGATCACGGCCGGCGACGCCCTGGCCGCAAAGCCTGCCGACCCGTTCGCGGGCTCTCTCTTTCCGATCGCCGCGGGCCAGCCGAACCGGCAGCTGTGCCTGCGCAATCTGGTGCCGGCCACGTTTCTACGACCGCGCATGACCGGTGCCCGCTCCGTCACCCTGTTTTCCGCCACGCTGAGTCCCGAGCAGTTCTATCGCGACATGCTCGGCCTGCCGGACGACACGGTCTGGGTCGATGTGCCGTCACCGTTTCTGGCCGATCAATTGTCGGTGCAGATCGTCGACCGCATCTCGACCCGGTTCGGCGACCGCCGCCGTTCGCTGCGGCCGATCGTCAACCTGATGGCGCGGCAGTATCACCGCCAGCCCGGCAATTACCTGGCTTTTTTCAGCAGCTTCAGTTATCTGCAACAGGTCAGCCTGCTGTTCGCCGAATGCCATCCGGACATACCGATGTGGGAACAATCCCGCCGGATGGACGACGCGGCCCGGCAGGCGTTCCTAGCGCATTTCAGGCCGGGCAATACCGGCATTGGCTTTGCCGTGCTTGGCGGCTCGTTTGCCGAGGGCATCGACCTGCCCGGCGAGCGGTTGATCGGCGCCTTCATCGCCACGCTCGGACTGCCGCAGTTGAACCCCATCAACGAGCAGATGATGGAGCGCATGGAAGCGATCTTCGGCGCCGGTTACGACTACACCTATCTTTACCCGGGCATCCAGAAAGTCGTGCAGGCCGCCGGCCGCGTGATCCGGACCCAGACCGACCAGGGCGTGGTGTTCTTGATCGATGACCGCTTCGCCCGCAGCCAGGTGCGCGCCCTGTTGCCGCGCTGGTGGCATGTCGCCGGCGAATCACCGGCAATGCCATCTGGTGCAACAAGCGAGGCGCGCACGGCCATACCGATTCCAGACAGCGGTTCGTCTTGCGCGCGTTGTCGTACAGACCAGGAAGGCCGCCTTCCCTAACGTGGAGCCGTATTGCCGTGCCAGGCGAAATGATCCGCTGCGCGCCGGCGCCTGTTCAACCCTTCCTCCACCGACGACGATGGCAACCGATTTGATAGGCTGGCTCAGCACCTTCATCCTGTGCGCGACGATATCGCGTCAGGTCTACACCCAATGGAAAACCCGCACCACCGCCGGTGTCTCGCACTGGCTGTTCATCGGTCAATTGACGGCATCGGTTGGCTTCGTGATCTACAGCTTCCTGCTGGAAAATTGGGTGTTCGTGTTTTCCAACGTGTTCCTGCTGATCACGGCCCTGATCGGTCAGGTCATCTACATGAAGAATCGCAAGGCTTCACCGCAGCCCGCCTGAGGCCCGGGCCGTCGACAGGATCGGCAAGCTTGGCAAGATCGGCAGGACGATCCGCACGCACAGGCCGCCACCGCTGCGGTTCTCGGCGCGGATGCTGCCGCCATGCGTCAGGATCACCCGCCGCGCGATCGCCAGACCCAGTCCGTGGCCCTCTTCCCCCGGCTGAACCAGCGCGCCCCGAAAAAACGGCGTGAACATTTCCTGCAGCATCTCCGGTGGCGCGCCAGGACCATCATCGAGGATCGACAAGGTCAGCTCCCCGGCCCGCTGGTCGGCATGGCATCGGACCGTCACGGCGCTGCCGGCGTGGGTGTGCTTGATGGCGTTGCGTACCACGTTCTCGATGGCGCGATAGAGCAGCTCGGGCTGCGCCATCACCGCGACCTGGCAGTGCCCGGCGAGTGTGACGGCACTGGCCTTCAGCTGTGCTTCGAAGGTCGCATCGTCGATGATCTCGGCCAGCAGATCGTCGATCATGACCGGCTCGGCGCGCGCCGTCGGCACTCCCGCTTCGAGGCGCGACAAGGTGAGCAGTTCGCCGATCAGCCGGTCCATGCGCATGCCCTCGCGTTCGATGCGCTCCAGCGCCGGCTGGGCCCGCTCCGGCTGACGGCGCGCCAGGCCGATGGCGGCCTGCATCCGCGCAAGCGGCGAGCGCAGTTCGTGCGAGACATCGTGCAGAAGGTTGCGCTGGCCATCCATGAGCACTGCCAGGCGTGCTGCCATGCTGTCGAAATCCCGGCCGAGATCGGCCAGTTCATCCCGGCGCGACCCCATGGCAGTTGCCGCCTTGGTCTGCAAATTGCCTGCGCCGGCGTCGCGCAGGGCGCCGCGCAGGATCTTGATCGGCTTGGCAAAGTACCAGGCCAGTACCGCAGCAAAAAAAGCGCTCACCACCACCGCTGCCACGACCCCGGCAAACTCCAGCACCGAAGCACGGCTGGCCGGTTGCGTGCGGGTCCTTGGCCACAGTCCGCTGCTGCGAAACGGCGGCAGGCTGCCGATCATCCTCGGCAGGTCGTGCTGCGATTGAAAAACGAGGTAGCGCCGCCCGTCCCACGCGCGCAGTTCGCGCACCACCGGGTCCGGTTGCGCTAACGCCAGCAATTCGCGGGCGTCGCCCAGCATCCGCTGGTTCAGGTCGCGCCCCAGCATTTCATTGCCGTTTTCATCGACCACATACAGCTGATGCGGGCCGTCGATGCTGCGCAGGAGGGTGCGCATTGCTTCCAGACCGCCAACCTGGAACACCACTTCGGCGGCCTTGACCATCGATACGGCTGGCGGGCCGGCATCGACGGTCGGCAAGGCCCGCGCCGACTCCCGCAGCCAGAACGCGCCGCCGATGGCCAGCGTCGCCAGCAGCTGCGCAGCCAGCACGAACGAAAAGAACTTCCAGTACAGACGGCCCAATTTTTACCTCCGAAGCAACGCCGGTTTTCAGTCGAAGAACCCGGTTCCAGCGGTTGCGGTTGCCGGCATCATCGCGCATTTATGCGCCTCGGCAGATGCGCCGTACCTGTTTTTCCACGTAAAAACAGGTAAAGCTTACGGTGGCTTCCCGCTGACGTGCCCCCACATTCGGTATCATCGCAGGCTCGCCGCCGGCAACAATCATCGATGCCGATGCTCACCCCCCTGCCAGTCCCGCCTCCGCCAGACCCACGAGTAAATCCATGCCCAAGGTGTTATTGATCGACGACGATGTCGAGCTGGTCGACATGCTGAAACAGTATCTCGCGCTGGAAGGCTTCGAAACCGTCGGCGTGCATGATGGCGAAGCGGGCGTGCGCGAAGCGGTGTCCGGCCGCCATGCGCTGGTGGTGCTGGACGTGATGATGCCGAAATTGAACGGCGTGGAAACGCTGCGTCGCATCCGGGCGGAGAGCGGCATCCCGGTGTTGATGCTGACTGCGCGTGGCGACGATGTCGACCGCATTCTCGGTCTCGAGCTCGGCGCCGATGACTACGTGCCCAAGCCCTGCACGCCGCGCGAACTGGTGGCCCGGATACGTGCGATCCTGCGCCGCACCCAGAGCCAGCCGGATGCCGAGATGCTGGCACCACTGGTCTCGGGCACCCTCTCGATGTGGCCGCAGCAGCGCCGTGCGGAACTGAACGGGCAAAGCCTGGCCCTGACCAGCACCGAATTCAGCCTGCTGGAAGTGCTGGTCAAGAACGCCGGGCGCCCGGTCAGCAAGAACACCTTGTCCGAACAAGGGCTCGGCCGGCCACTGGCGCGCTTCGAGCGCAACATCGATGTTCATTTGAGCAGCATCCGCCACAAGCTCGGTAGCCTGCCAGATGGCCGCTCCTGGATACAAACCGTGTTCCGGCAAGGCTATCTGCTGGTACTCCAGTCCTGACGATGTCTACTTCGCCGGCACTTGCATGCCGGCCTGCACCGCCGGGCGTGCTTCGATCCGCGCCAGCCAGCGCCGCAGACCGGGCAGCTGCTGCGCCAGCGCCGGTTGTTCCTCGCTCAGGCCCTGCAGACCGACCCGTGCCCAGGTGAAGTTGGCAATGTCCGCAATCGAATAGTCGCCGGCCAGATAGTCGTGCTGTGCCAGGTGCCCATCGAGCACATGCAACAGGCGCAGGCTCTCGTCCAGAAAGCGCTGCTGCGCCGCCGGATTCGGCGCTTGCTGATGCTTGAAGTAATTGTACTGGCCGAGCATCGGCCCGAGTCCGCCGATCTGCCAGAACAGCCAGGACAGGCATTGCATGCGCGCTGCCGGCGTGACGGGAATGAAGCGGCCGGCTTTTTCCGCCAGGTAGATCAGGATCGCACCGGATTCAAAGACAGTGGTGTCGCCCTCGGGCAGGCGGTCGACGATTGCCGGAATCCGGCCGTTCGGATTGATGGCCAGGAAGGCAGGATCTTTTTGCGCACCGGTGGCAAGATCAATGGCATGAACCGTGTACGGAAGCCCGGCTTCTTCCAGCAGGATCGGAATCTTGTAGCCGTTCGGCGTGCTCCAGGTGTAGAGGTCGATCATGGCGTTCTCCAAATCGACCATGGTAGCGCGGGATGTCTTTTTTTACATCGCCAACCCGGCGATGGCATGCGCCTGCACGATCGGCTGCAGGCGCTCGACGATGCGGCAATCCGGCAGATGCGCCCGGGCCGCCGCTGGAATCCGTTCCCAGTAGTCAGGCGTGCATTGCAGATCATGGCGCTCGGCATTGCGCGCATCCGGCGCATCGACGCCGAGCACGAACACCGGCCGGGAGAACGCCGAATGATTGGCCGTGCCGCGATGCACCGTCAGTGCCGAGCGCGCCGAGATGTCGCCCATCTGCGGCAACTTGCGCTGGGCCAGGGCGGCGTACCGGGCATGGCTCGCGCGCACCGGAAACATGCCATGCGCATCGTCGCAGGCCTCCAGCGGATCCCACTGCGTGCCGGGCGCGATGTCGAGCGGGCCCATGTCGGGCGTGACGTCCACGGTCGTGAGATTGAAGGCCAGGGAATTGAGCCGGCGGTCGATGCGGGTCGCCGGCGGCATGGCGAAGTCGCGATGCCAGGGCTGGTCCAGCGCGCCCGGACCGGGAATATCGAAACCGGCCTCGACGATGCGGTACTGCGGCCCGAGCACGGCTTCGCACACGGCTGTCAGCCAGGGATGGGTGATCAGATCGATGAAGCCGCGCACCCGCTGCGGATGGATTTCTACGTAAAACCGGTTTGCGCCGCGATTCAGGGTGCCGCCCGGTTGCTGCTTTGCCTCGGCGAACAGGAGGTCGATGTCCTCGCGCAGGCATTGCACCCAGGCGCGATCGAAGGCACCTTTTCGGGCGATGAAGCCGTCGCCGTATAGGCCGCGCAGCAGATCGGCCGGCTCGTAAGCGGGGGCGTAGGCATCGGACCGAACGCCCGAATCCCCGGGTTCTGACGCGCCAGATGCATCGGTCGAAACAACATGCATGAATTTCCCCGGTGATGACCCGCATGCGGCGTTGTTTGCGAGTGGTCGGCAACGGACGATCCGATGCCTTTGCCTACGCCTACAGACATTGCTTTTTCAGAAAAGTGCGGTGAGGGAAGAGCACTTTCGTCTGCTTGGCATCAAACGCGTCAAACGGACCGTCCGGTCAGCGCGCACACCATTCGAGCACCTGCCATCGGCTGGCGACGCCATCGATCGTCAGCGATGCATGGTCTTGACCGGTCCGGTCACAGGTCAAGCCGACATCGGTGCCTTCGAGCCAGGGATGGGTTGCATGGTCAATGTGCCAGCCGCTCGCCGTACGGTGTCCGAGGGCGATCTCGACATCCAGCAAAGGTATCAGCAAGTCCGGTGGCATCTGCGCCAGCGTTGCATCGGGCGGGGTGCCGGATGGCCAGGCAGCGGCACGGTCGCGCACATGCATGACATGCTCGCCGGCGACCAGCAGCAGCTCGACCGGCAGCGCGGCAGCAGCGACCGTATCAGGACAATCCATCAACCGATCCTGCAAGCGCTGCAGCACGACACTGCCGGCAGCGCTGGCAGGCTCATGCACCCAGTGTTCCAGGTAGCGTGCATGCAGTCCCGTCTCGATCAGGTGCTCGGCCGTGAACGCCATCCGCCCGGCGTCGGGCCCGGTTGCCGGAGGTTGCAGGTCGATCAGACGATGCCAGGCGCAGATTTCGCCCTGCGCCGACGCCGTCACCTCGGTGGCGCCTGCAAACCCTTGCTGGCCGGCGAGAAAGGCCATCTGGAGCACGTTGCAAGCCGCAACAGATGCCACGCCGCTGAAATCCGGGCGCTGGGCCGGGATGCGCAGGTCGGCATGCCAGTTGGCCGTCTGGAGCCAGAAGACGATGGTGGCGGTGTCAGTGTGCTGCACGGTCTGCAACAGGGTGCGACGCCAGACGCCGCGATAGCGCAGCGGAACCGGCGCAAATGCGCTTTGCCAGCAAGCCGACGTGCCGATCGCCTCAGGAATTTTGGTCATCTCATCGGCGCCCGCTATTCCCGCCATTGCGGAAACGGCGCCAGCGTGCGATAAAAAGCGAAATCATGATTCGGCCACAGCTGGGCGTCTTCACGCCGTGCCAGATCCTTGAGCTTGCGGATGCTGTCGACCGCTTGTGCATGACGCCCTTGCCAGCAGCCGCCGGGGGCGACTTCGTCGTCGATGTTTTCCATCAGGTCGGCGGCGTCGCCGGCCAGCAGCACCGGCGCACCGGTCGGCAGTTCGATCCACATCGACATGTGGCCGGCGGTATGACCCGGCGTGCTGATGGCCCGCACCCCATCGCACAGGTCGTATTCACCCTCCATCACGCGCAGCGGGCCATGGCCCAGAAAATCGTCGGCAAAACAGGCGCGATCCTGGCCAGTCATGGCGGCGTCGAGTTCATCCTTCTGCACATGCACGTCGGCGCCGCAACCGCAACGGGCCAGCTCCCCGAGTCCACCTGCATGGTCGAAATGCAGATGGCCGACGAAGACGACGTCGATGTCGGCCGGCGTCAAGCCCAGCCGACGCAGGTATGCCGGGATGCGCTGCTCCTCGGTCATGACAGGTGCGCCGAAATCGAAGACCGCGGGATCATAGTATTTTGCACACAGCACCGGATCATTGATCTTGCTGTAGTCGCAGCCGACGTCATACAGGATGCGGCCGTTGGATGTCTCGATCAGATAGGCCAGGATCGGCGCCTCGATCATCTGGCCGGCGCCGCGGCCATGGGTCGAAATCGTCTTGTCGTAACGGTGGGTCGCGGTCAACAGTGGCCAGAGTTTTTTCGCGGCGCTCATTGGATTCTTTCAGCGTTGACGGAGTCGATGGAGTCTTGAAAATTTCGTTTTTTTTATTTTTGAATCGATGGCCGGTTCCGACTTTTCCCGAACGATTTCATGCGGCGCCGGCCTGTCCGATGCCGGGGCAACCGCTTAGCACGGCCAGGATCTGCCGGGTAGTGGCGACGCCTCCCAGGATACCGCCCTCGACGCCAATCATGGCCAGGGCCGGCGCCTGCAAGTGCGGCACGCTCGCCGCACACGCGTCCGACACCGTCACGCAGCGGTAACCGCGATCGACCGCTTCGCGCAAGGTCGAATGCACGCAGACTTCGGTGGTGACGCCACACAGGATCAGGCTGTCGATGCCGCGCTGTTTCAATGACGCCGCCAGGTCGGTGGCGTAAAAGGCGCCGTAGCCGGGCTTGTCGATGATCGTCTCGCCCGGGATGGGCTGCAAGGCATCGATGAAGTCGTGGCCATATTCCCCGCGGATCAATAATCGCCCGAGCGGCCCGAGGCTGCCGATCGGCGCGCCGGCGACGTCACTGCGCAGTCGCTTTGCAGGCGGGCAGTCCGACAGATCGGGCAAATGACCTTCCCGAGTATGCACCACTGCCATGCCGATGCGGCGGGCTGCCGCCAGGATCTGGCCGATCTGCGCGACGACGCCAGACAGCCGGTGCGTATCCAGTCCCGCCTGCGCTGCGTAGCCGTTCGGCTCGCAGAAGTCGCGCTGCATGTCGATGATGCAGAGCGCGGCCCGGCCGGTAGCGGCCGATGCGGCCAGGTCAGACAGTTCGGCATCCGGTGCTGCTTCAGCCACGCTTGAACTCGCTGCCCAGGGCAGTGGCGATTCGGCTGCTCACGTTCTCCGCCATCAGCCTGCCCTTCTCCGCGGTTGCGCCCCGTGCCGACGACAGCACGCCCGAGGCCGGCACCCAGGCCGTTGGCGTCGGATACATGTCGTAAGGCGGAAAGTTCACCACCGGGTCCGCCGGCAATTTGTCCATGCCGACCAGGTCCGGAAAATAATGCAGCATCATCGAGGTTTCGATCACCGCCGCATGTTCGAGGGCGAAGCCCGGAAAGCCCTCCGGAAAGATGGTCGCCAAGGTTGCCTCGGTCATGAAATCCCAGTATTCCAGGCGCATGATGCGCATCGGCGACGCCGGCCCCAGCCGCCGGAGCGCCAGGTCGACGCCCTCGACCAGGAACCACTGGTTTTCATAATGGCCGGAGACGACGGCGACGTTGCGCACGCCATGCCGGCCCAGCTCGGCGATGATGTCACAGGTCAGCGCCGCAAGCGTGCCGCCGTCCAGACTCGTCGTGCCCGGAAAGTGCTGACCGCCGCCGCATTTCGGCTGCGACTTGTAGCCGTAATTGATGGTCGGCGCCACCAGGGCCGGCATGCCGAGCGTCTCGGTGACGATCCGGGCGGCGCTGCGGGCCACTGCGGCGGCCAGCATGGCGTCGGTTCCCAATGGCAGATGCGGGCCGTGTTGTTCGAGCGCGCCAACCGGCAGCAGCACGATGGCATGCGGGTCGCGCAATTGCGCTTCGTAGGCGACCCAGCTCAGGTGATCCATCTGTTCGCTTTGCATGTCATCGCTCCTTCACGCGCCAGGCGTCGATGCGCGCCAGCATGGTGGTTAAAGTTTGCGCACGGACCGTGTTCAACCGCGTGCTTCCAGCAGCGTCGCTGTCACGATCATGGCGCCGCCGATCCATTCCTTCGGTCCCAGCGTTTCCCCACCGAGCAGCACTGCCGAGACAATTGCCACCAGCAATTCGACCACTTGCAAGACCGCCGCCCGACTGGCCGCGACATGGGTGACGCCATAGGTCGTCAGCACCGAAGCGCCAATCAGCCAGGCGACGGAGAACAAGGCGAGCCAGCCCCAGGTCGCGAGATCGACGCCGGCCATGCCGGCAATGGCCGGCGATGCCAGCGCCAGGGATGGCGCGGAGGCAGACAGCGCCGCCTGCGTCGGCAGGAGAACCGCTGGCAGCGCCGCCACCATCATCGGCAAGGCTACCAGCGCCCAACCAAGCAACGCACAACCGGCAAACGGGGCCAGGGTCCGGCTGGCAAGCGGAATGCTGCGCGCCCGGCGGTTGGCAATGCCGGCGCCCGTGTAGCAGAACCCTGCCAGCAGGGCCACGCCGTCGGCCGCTGAAAACCCGCCCTGCAGCAGTGCGTCGGCGCCCAGGATGACCGCCACGCCAGCCAGAGACAAGCCGACGGCGACCAGCCGCCGCAGGCCGAAGCGCTCATTCAAGAACAACCGCCCGCCGATCGCCCCCCAGGCCGGCAGCAAGTAGAACAGGAGCATCGCACGCACTACCGAGCCCATCATCAGGGCGGAGGTAAAGGCAAGATTTGCCACGCCGAACAAAGCGCCGATGGCCAGCAGCAGGCGCCACTCCGCGCGCCAGCGGCGCCGCTCGCGCCAGATCAGCGGCAGCGCCGCAACGCCGAGAAAGGTATAGGCGGTCAGGCTGATCGACAGGCCCGTCAAGCCATGCTCTGAAAAATATTTCAGCGGCCACCAGATCAGGCCCCAGACCAGGCCGCTTGCCATCAGGGCAGAGAAAGCGGCCAGCGACTCGGGAGTGCGGGCGCCGCTGTCGATGGGCTGGTCAATCATCATGGCTGGTTCAATGACGCTCATGCCATCCACGCGCCGCCGTTCGGGCTCAGCATCTGGCCGTAGTAGAAGCGGGCCTGGTCGCTGGCAAGGAAGACGGCGGTCGCTGCAATCTCTGCAGGTTGCGCTGCGCGCGCTGCAGGAATCGCCAGTTCCCGCGCGCGCCATTCATCGCTGATGGCTTCCGGCGACAGCATCGCGGTCTCGGTCGGCCCAGGTGCAATCCCGTTGACCCGGATCGCCGGCGCGAACTCCCGCGCCAGCGATTTCGTCAGGCCGACGACACCCGCCTTCGCGGCGCAATATGCCGTGAATTCCGCTCGGCCCAGATAGGCCAGTTCGGAGGCGACATTGATGATGCAACCGGAGCCGCGCGCCAGCATGCGCTGCAGCGCCGCCTGGCTGCAGAGGAAGACCGACGTCAGGTCGACCCGGATCACCCGACTCCAGGCCTCCTCGGTCATGTCCATGAACGGTTGTGCAAGCAGGATGCCGGCATTGTTGACCAGGATGTCGATCGGGCCGCAGTGCGTGTCGATGGCCTCCATCATCGCGGCGACTGCATCGGCGTCGGTGACGTCGGCATCGAATGCCTGCGCCCTGCCGCCGCGCGCATGAATGGCAGCGACGATCCCGCCTGCCAGTGCAGCCTGCCCATGATGATTGAACGCTACAGTGGCGCCAGCCTCGGCAAGCGCTTCGCCGATGGCGCGCCCGATTCCGGTGGCGCTGCCGGTCACGCAGGCTACCTTGCCATGCAAATCGATCTGCACATCCGCTCCTGCAAATTGAATGGTCGCGGCACCATGCCGCCCGCTCAGACGGCCGTGAGAAACGACACGCCAGCCGCGCCCAGGAAATCATCGGCGCGTCCCTTGCTGCCCGGAGCATGCACACTGCCGTAATCGGCGGCCAGGATGCGGTCGACGCGGTGCCGGTGGAAGCTTTTGAACAGCGCAGCCACCGGAATCACCTGCCCGCAGCCGTCGGCATACAACTGCCGATGCAGTGCCGGCAACCGGTGCCATGGCATGGCCGGTTTTTCATGATGCGCATTGTGGAAGCCGAAATTCAGCCACAGCATGTTCAGCCAGCGATTGTCCACGCCGACGATGTCGCTGTAGGTATTGGCCTGCTCATAGACCTTGTCACGCAGCTTGTCGCTCGGTACCGGCGCGTCGTCCAGGATCGGATAGGCGTCATAGGTATGCTGGAAGCAGTCCGCAAAACGCAGGATCGTGACGAACAGCAGGTAAGCCAGGCCGTACAGCAAGAGCGCCGATGGTCGATACCATCCCAGCGCCGTGAATGCGGCCACGCGAACGGCAACGATGCCAGCGACCCGCAGGCGTGCAGCGGCCGGCTGGCCGGCGCGAAACGGCATGGCGATCACGAAACCGCGCATGATGAATTCGACTGCCGGCACGTACAGCCACTCCAGCACCAGCACGGCCGTGCGCACGCCGGCAGGTGCCGCCAGCAGCCATGCCTTGACATCGAAGGTGATGACGTCGGCCCGTTCGACATGATGGCGCATGTGCTTGCGGCGCAGCTGCTCGAAACGCGCCGTGCAGCTGCCGTTGATCCAGCCCATCACCGTACCCCAGCGCGCATTGGCCGGCCCGGTGCGAAAAATCGCATGATGCGCGAATTCATGAATGAAGTAGGCCGACCAGACCAGGGTCAAGGTCACTAGCACGAAGCCGGTCGCCTGCAGCGCCCACTGCGGCGCGGTCAGCAGCGCCACGCCAAGTGGATATCCGCCCAGCACGAAAGCCAGGGCAGCGAGATTCGGCCGGATCCCATCGGCATAGCGGAAATGACGAGCAAGCATGGTCGGCCTCCGCTGTTATTTCGCTTGCAGGCCGGTGACGAACTGCGCGTCCATCGTCGCCTCGGTCGGCGGGATCTTGTCGATCTGCGCCTTGGCTTTGAGGATGCCGCCGATGACCGCACCGCTGGCATAGTAGGACGTGGTGTCCTTCGACTTGACGAAGGCCTTCGGCATTTCGGCCACCGGGATGTTGTAGACGCCTGGCATCTGCTCCATGACTTCCTTGGCGGAGATGCCCATGAACTTGCCGATGATTTTTGCGGCCTCGTCAGGCTTGGCTTTCATGTACGCCATGCCATCGAGGTAGGCCTTCATGATGCCGGTGATGTCCTTCGGATTGGACTTGATGAATTTTTCATCGAACACCAGCACGTCGGCGATCAGGCCGGGCGCGTTCTTGGACGAATAAACGACATGGAATTTCTTGCCGTCGCCCTGCTTGACGATCTGCGACAGGCTCGGCTCGTAGGTCACGCCGATCGGCAGCTGGTTCGAGGCCATTGCCGCCGGCACCGATTCCGGCGTCATGTTGACGGCCGTGATGTCCTTGTCGGACAAGCCATTGCTCGACAACGCATAGGACAGCAGGAAGTCCGATGGCGACAACGGATTGAAACCGACCTTCTTGCCCTTGAAGTCTGCCACCTTGGTAATGGCGCTGGTGGCCACGATGGCATCGCCGCCGTTCGAATAATCGATCGGCATGACGACCTTTTGCTTGATCCCCT
>JAYTLK010000161.1:0-20763 GCA_043729515.1 Herminiimonas sp. | reverse complement strand
GCAAGGTCGCGGTCGTGGCCGGCTATGGCGACGTCGGCAAGGGCTCGGCGCAAGCCTTGCGCGCATTGTCGGCGCAGGTCTGGGTCACGGAGATCGATCCGATCTGTGCGTTGCAGGCAGCAATGGAAGGCTATCGCGTCGTGACGATGGATTATGCGGCCGAACATGCCGACATCTTCGTCACCGCCACCGGCAACTACCACGTGATCACGCATGACCACATGCAGAAGATGAAGGACCAGGCAATTGTCTGCAACATCGGCCACTTCGACAATGAAATCGAAGTCGCTGCATTGAAGCAGTACACCTGGGAAAACATCAAGCCACAAGTCGATCACATCATCTTCCCGGATGGCAAGCGCATCATCCTGCTGGCCGAGGGCCGTCTGGTGAATCTGGGTTGCGGCACAGGTCATCCGTCGTACGTGATGAGTTCGTCGTTTGCGAATCAGACGATTGCTCAGATCGAACTGTTTTGCAACACGGCCTCTTATCCGATCGGCGTCTACACCTTGCCGAAGCATCTGGATGAGAAGGTCGCGCGCCTGCAGTTAAAGAAGCTCAATGCGCAGTTGACCGACTTGACGCAGGAGCAGGCAGCCTATATCGGCGTGCAGTCGACCGGCCCTTACAAGCCGGAAACCTACCGCTACTGATCGGCTCGGCCGCCGGGCCGGTCATTTCGCCACGATCGTGGCGGTGTGATGTTTGCCCGGCAGCAGCGGTGCCCGATCAGGCACAACGCCGGCCACCGCCGGCGTTGCCGCACCGATGCAACCCGCAGCTTTCATGCTGCGGGCTTCGATTCGTCATACCCCATGAACACACCGAACTTCAGCATCGAATTCTATCCCCCGAAAACCCCCGAAGGCGTCGACAAGCTGCGCGCCACCCGCGCCAGGCTGGCCGAATTGAAGCCGGCCTATTTTTCGGTCACTTTCGGCGCCGGCGGCTCGACCCAGCAGGGCACCTTCGACACCGTGCGGGAAATCCGTGCCGAGGGCCACGAGGCCGCACCGCACCTGTCCTGTCTGGGCAGCTCACGCGAGAGCGTGCGCGCCATGCTGGCGCAATACCAGGCGCAGGACATCCGGCGTCTGGTCGCCCTGCGTGGCGACCTGCCGAGCGGCTACGGCGCGGTGGATTTCTCTTCCGGTGAATTCCGCTACGCCAGCGAACTGGTCGAATTCATCCGCGCCGAGACCGGCGACTGGTTCCATGTCGAAGTCGCCGCCTATCCCGAGATGCATCCTCAGGCGAAGTCGCCGCAGGACGATCTGCAGCGTTTCGCCGCCAAGGTGAAGGCCGGTGCGAATGCCGCCATCACCCAGTATTTCTATAATCCGGATGCGTATTTCCGCTTTGTCGACGATGCCCGCAAATTGGGTGTGGCCGTGCCGATCGTGGCGGGCATCATGCCGATCACGAACTACACGCAGCTGCTGCGCTTCTCCGACATGTGCGGCGCCGAAATCCCGCGCTGGATCCGCTTGAAGCTCGCCGGTTTCGGCGACGACGCCGCCTCGATCAAGTCCTTTGGCATCGATGTCGTGACCGATCTGTGCAACCGGCTGCTGGAAGGCGGTGCGCCGGGCCTGCATTTCTATACCCTCAATCAAGCCGCAGCCACCACCGCCGTCTGGCGTCAGCTCACGCCGGCCGCGTCTCGGTGATCACGACATCCATCGGCATGTCGTGCGCGGCGGCGTTGAAGTTGCAGCGCGCGCCGTCGGTGGCGATGCCGATCGCCAGCGGGCGCGGCTGTCGGCTGGCAAGCGTCCGGTCGTAGAAGCCGCCGCCATAGCCCAGCCGGTGACCGGTTGCATTCACGCCGACGCAGGGAATCAGCAGCACCGATGGATCGACCGGCAGGATCGTCTGCGGCGTGGCGATGCCCCAGCGGTCCAGCACGAGCGGCGCATCCGGCATCCAGCGGGCAAATTGCAGCGGCGCGTCGGGTGCGGTCATCACCGGCAGCGCCAGGATGAATCCGGTCGCTGCCAGGCGGGCATACAGCGGACGCAGGTCGGGTTCGCCACGGATCGGCCAATACACACCGAGGCAGAGTGCAGGGAGCCTCGTCGTCGCCTCGCTGCTTGACGATCCCGCCAAAAATTGCGTCAGCCAGGCGCCCAGATGCGCTGCAATCGCCGCGTCCCGCGCCAGCCGTGCATCCGGCCCGATTGCCGTTCTGGCATCGAGCAGACATCGGCGCAACACTGTGCGAAGCTGCGCCGGCGTCTGCGTGGTTTCCGACACAGTTGCAGCAGGTTCACATGCTATTCTCGGCGCGATGGTCATTCGGATCCGGAAGGTGAATTACGCAATGGGTACCTTGTCTTCGATGCGCGCGGTGGCGCTGCTGATGGTTGCTGCAAGCTCTCTGCCTGCAGCATCGCAGGCAGCCCTGCAATCGGGCCGGCAAATGGCGCCGCAATCGCTGCTGCTGTTGGCCCAGCAGTCGGCAGAGCTGCCGGCTGTACAGCCACTACAGCCGGCAGCGCCACCGTCGCCGCGCTCGTTCTACCTGATCGGCGGCGGCGACGACGCATTCCTGGCATTGCGCGATGCAGCGCGCCGCGACGACCTGCGGGCCACCGGCATGCTGGCGGACCGGCTGTCCAATTATACGATCCCGTCCTACGTCGATTATTATCGCCTCAAGGTGCGCCTGCGCGACGCTGCGCCCGAAGAAGTCCGGGCATTCCTGACCCGGTATGAGGGCAGTGCGATTGCCGATCGCATGCGCAACGACTGGCTGCTCGAACTTGGCCGCACCCGCAACTGGGTCCTGTTCGATCAACACCATCCGCTGTTCGTCCTGAACGACGACCTGCAGGTCAAGTGCTACGCCTTGTTGTCGCGTGCGATCAAGGGCCAGCCGGTAGCCGACGAAGCGCGCGGCTTGCTGACGGCAGCCCAGAATTACGGCGAAGCCTGCCCGGCGCTGATCGTGACGCTGTTGCAAAACAACCAGTTCAGCACCGACGATGTCTGGGCGCAGATGCGCCTGGCGGCAGAAGCCGGCAATACGGCAGTGGCGCGCCGGATCGTGCTGCTGGCCGAGGTGCCGGAGACATTGCTGCTGCAAGCCATCGACCGGCCCGATGCGGTGCTGGCGCGCGGCGCTGGCAACGGGCGTGGTGCGCATGAAGCCTTCCTGATCGCTCTCGGGCGCGGTGCGCGCGGCAATCTGCCGGGTGCGGTCAATGCCTTGCAAAACGCCAGTGCCCAACTCAACGCATCCGAGCGCGCCCTCGGCTGGAGCCAGATCGCGCTGCAGGCAGCCATCAAGCTGGCGCCGGAAGCGCCGCAATACTGGCAGCAGGCGCAGGGCGCGCCACTGTCGCTGGACGGCCATCAATGGCGGGTGCGTTCGTTGCTGCGCGCCGGTGACTGGCCGGGCGTCAAGGCAGCCGTCAATGCCATGCCGCCGATCCTGCGCACCGACAGCACCTGGACCTACTGGTATGGCCGCGCCCTGCAGGCCGAGGGACGCAATCAGGATGCGCAACTGGTGTTCCAGTCGATCAGCGCCCTGCGCAATTTCTATGGCCAATTGGCGCTCGAGGAGCGCGGACAGAAGATCGTCGTGCCGCCGGCGCCGCCGTTCGTCACCGCCGAGGAGCTGGCGCCGATGGCGGCCAATGCCGGATTCCGGCGCGCCATGAAATTTTTCGAATTCGACATGCGTTTCGAAGGCTACCGTGAATGGAACTGGGAGTTGCGACGCATGAACGAGCGCCAGCACCTGGCGGCGGCAGAATTCGCCCGCCGCAACAACCTGCTCGACCGCATGGTCAACACCTCCGACCGCACGCAGGTCGCGCTGGATTTCACCCAGCGTTTCCCCTCCCCCCATGCCGACATCATGCGTACCAATGCTGCGCCGCTCGGGCTCGATGTCGCCTGGGTGTATGGCCTGATCCGGCAGGAGTCGCGCTTCATCCTGAATGCGCGCTCGCACGTGGGTGCCTCCGGCCTGATGCAACTGATGCCGTCGACTGCGAGCTTCGTGGCGCGCAAGATCGGCATGGCAGGGTTCACCGCCGACCAGGTCAACGACATTCCGACCAACATCCGGCTCGGCGCCAATTATCTGCGCATGGTGCTCTCCGACCTCGACGGCTCGCAAGCGCTGGCCACGGCTGCCTACAATGCCGGCCCGGGCCGGCCACGCGCCTGGCGGGCCACGCTGGTGCGGCCGGTGGAAGGCGCGATCTTCGCCGAAACCATTCCGTTTCCGGAGACGCGCGGCTACGTCAAGAACGTTTTGTCGAATGCAACGTATTATGCTGCTCTGTTCGACAATCAACCGCAATCGCTGAAGGCCCGCCTGGGCACGGTGGCGCCGAAAGGATTTGTCGCCTCCGAGTTGCCCTGACTGGATACCTGCATGATCGATCTGAATGTCGCCGCGATGCAATACCCCACGGTGCTGATCATCGGTGGCACCGGTTTCATCGGCGGCCACCTGGCTGCCAGGCTCAGCGCCACCGGCCGGCGCGTGATCCTGCCGACGCGCCGTGCGACGCGCGCCCGCCGGTTCTCGGTGTTGCCGACGGTCGAAGTAATCGAAGCGAACGTGCATGACGCCGCGGTGCTGGCTCAATTGGTCGCCCGTGCGGATGCGGTCATCAATCTGGTCGGCGTGCTGCATTCCGGCCGCGGCAAGGCTGGCTCGGCTTACGGTCCGGCGTTCGCCGCGGCCCATGTCGAGTTGCCTAAAAAGATTGTCGCTGCCTGCCGCCAGGCCGGCGTGCGCCGTTATCTGCACATGAGTGCGCTCGGCGCCTCCTCCAATGGCAGCTCGATGTATCTGCGTTCGAAGGCCGATGGCGAAGCGGTTGCGCTCGATCCCGCCCTGGACACGACCATTTTCCGGCCCTCGGTTGTCTTCGGCCCCGACGACAAATTTTTGAATCTGTTTGCCGGCCTGCAATCGGTGTTCCCGATCATGCCCCTGGGCGGCGCCGATGCCCGCTTTCAGCCGGTGTTCGTGGGCGACGTCGCGACTGCCTTCGTCCATGCGCTGGAGAACCCGTCGACTTTCGGCCGTCTCTATGAACTTGGCGGGCCACGCATCTACACGTTGCGCGAACTGGTGCGCATGGCCGGTGAATTGTCAGGCCATGCAAGGCCGGTGATCGGTTTGCCGCCGGCATTGGCCCGCCTGCAGGCGCTGGCGCTCGAATGGATGCCCGGCGGGCCGCTGATGAGCCGTGACAATCTTGATTCGATGCGGCAGGATAACGTCCTCAACGCAGCGATGGCGCCCGAACTTGATCTGGTACCCACTGCCCTGGAATCGGTGGCGCCGGGTTATCTCGGTCGCCGTCCCTGAGTCACCGGCCACGCGCTGCCGCTCGAGCGACCGGCGCCGGTCATTGTGTTGCAGGAAACTGGCCCAGACGCGGTCCTTGCGTCGCACTGCGATTTCCCGTCCCTTCTTTTTCCTGAGCGGCTACCGTCATGCAAACCACCGAACTCGATCCGACCCTGTCCGAAACCCTGGAGCGCGCTGAAAAGGCCGGCTTGACCCTGGTCATTGGCAACAAGAACTATTCGACCTGGTCGATGCGGCCGTGGGTGGCAATGACGGCCTTCAACATCCCGTTCAAGGAAGTCAACGTGACGCTGAACCGTCCCGACACTGCCACGCTGATCGCAAAATATTCCTCGTCGGGCCGGGTGCCGGTCTTGCTGGCCGGAGAGACTGCGGTCTGGGACTCGCTGGCGATCTGCGAATACCTGGCCGAGCAGTTCCGGGAAAAGAACATGTGGCCGCTTGATGTCGTCAAGCGCGCCCTGGCGCGTTCCGTGTGCGCCGAAATGCATTCGGGTTTCGGCGATCTGCGCCAGGCAATGTGGATGAACATCAAGGCAGATTTCCGGGGCAAGGGCCGCACGCCCGGCGCCCAGGCCGACATCGGTCGCATCTGCGAAATCTGGGAAGAGTGCCTGACGCACAGCGGCGCGCATGATTTTCTGTTCGGCGACTTTTCGATTGCCGACGCTTTCTATGCACCGGTCGTGATGCGCTTTCGTACCTACGGCGTGTCGCTGGCGCCAGCGCTGCAGGCTTACGCCGATCGGGTGGCTGCCCATCCGGCGGTGGCGCAGTGGATCGCCGGCGCGCTGGCCGAGACCGACGCCGCGCCGCGCTACGACACCTATCCCGACTGAGGCAGGCATGCAGGATCCTGCAGGCAAGCCGCCTACGACGGCAACGGCGACCGTTGTCGTACCTGCACCTGCACCTGCACCAGCACCAGCACCAGCACCAGCACCAGGAACTGCAGCCGCTGCGCCGTCGAGCCGCACCGGCGATGAGCCAGTGATCCTGCCGCCCTCTGCCCGCCGCTATCTGGTCGGCGGCGCAGTGCGCGATCGTCTGCTCGGCATTCCGGTGCAGGACCGTGATTTCGTGGTGGTGGGCGCTGCCGCCGACGACATGGCGGCATTCGGCTTCACGGCGGTCGGTCGCGATTTTCCGGTGTTCCTGCATCCGCGCACGCATGAAGAGCATGCCCTGGCCCGTACCGAGCGCAAGACCGCACCCGGCTACCGAGGCTTCGTGATCCATGCCGCGCCGGATGTCACGCTGGAGCAGGATCTGGCCCGGCGTGACCTCACCATCAACGCGATGGCGCAGGCCGATGACGGCGTCATCGTCGATCCGTTCGGCGGCCGAGCCGATCTGCAGGCGCGGCTGTTGCGCCATGTCTCGCCGGCATTTGCGGAAGACCCGGTGCGCATCCTCCGCCTGGCCCGCTTCGCCGCGCGCTTCACCGATTTTTCAGTGGCGCCGGAAACAGCCCGCCTGATGCAGGAAATGGTCGCGCGGGGCGAAGTCGATGCGCTGGTGCCGGAGCGCGTCTGGCAGGAATTGTCACGCGGCCTGATGGAGGCCCGGCCCGCGCGCATGATCACGGTCCTGCGCGAGTGCGGCTGCCTGGCGCGACTGATGCCGGCCCTGGCTGACCTGTGGAATGACGCGCAGGACGGCGGCGTCGGCATCAGGGTCCTGGCGCAGCTCGACCGTGCCGCCCACGCCGGCGCCAGCCTTCCGGTGCGCACCGCCGTGCTCTTGCAGACGGTGGCAACGCCGGTTGTGGGAGAAGCGCGGGATGACCAACGCCCAGGCGTCGTCGTGCAGGCTGGTTGCAGCGACACGACCGCCATCGCCGCCATCTGCCAGCGGTTGAAGATTCCGCTTGATTGCCGCGACCTGGCCATTGCGGCAGGGCGCGAACAGGCGATGTTGTGCACTACCCCGACCGATGCAACCCTTGCGCTGGCATTGCTGGAGCGCTGCGATGCGTTCAGGAAGCCGGAGCGCTTCGATGCCTTGCTCGAGTCGGTCGGTTATCTGGGCAATGGGTGCGATGCCGTCCTCGAGGCCGCGCTCCGGCATTGGGGCCATGCCCGCGACGCAGCCAGTGCCGTGGACGCTGGCGCCATCGCGCATCAGGTGCGCCAGACCTGGCCGCAGGAGCCGATGCGGATCAACCAGGCGGTCAGGCAAGCCCGGATCGCCGCAATCGCCGCCGTGTGAAAGCTGCCGCAGCATGACCTGCGCGCGCAGAAAGTTAGTGAATTAATAATGCATGCCCACTTCGCATCATTCCGCTTCAATCGCAAAATAATGTGACGTCGCTGGAAACTCCAGCGCTGTTGGCCTACAATGGCTTTGTGCGGTGCACCATATGCGGTGCCGTTGCGAGAAAAAGGATTGTCATGAACACCACCGAATGGCTGTTGAAGACGGTTTCAGGCGAGGGTGCGTCGGATCCGGCGCCTGGTCGCCCGGCGCCGGTTGTACGCGTCAAGGAACTGTCTGAACGCAATCGGCGGCGTCTGCTGATGCATTTCCTTGCACTGGACGACAGCGACCGCTTGCTTCGCTTTGGTACCGTCTTGCCGGACGCTCTGGTGACCCGGTATGTGCAGCGGCTCGATTTCAGCCGGGATGCGATATTCGGTGTGTTCGATGCGGAGCTGGCGCTGATCGGCGTGGGTCACCTGGCTTTTGTGCCCTGCGACACGAAAGATCTGGCACCGGACACCACCGAAAAGCAATGCGTGGCCGAATTCGGTGTATCGGTCACTGCCTCTGCGCGTGGCACGGGCGTCGGCTCGAAGTTGTTCGAGCGGGCGGCGATCCACTGCCGCAACGAGGATGTGGACACGCTCTACATGCACTGTCTGGCATCCAATCAAACCATGATCCACATCGCCCGCAAGGCCGGCATGCAGATCCATCGCAGCTACGGCGAAGCCGATGCTTATCTGAAGCTGTCGCCGGCGAACCCCGGCAGCATGCTGCAAGAAGCGATGGACGAACAGGTCGCCTCGATCGACTATGCGATCCGCGCCAATTCCCGCGCCGCCGCCCGATGGCTGGCCAGGCTACCGGCCCATCTGCCGCATTTCAAGGATGCGCCGAAGTCGTCGGACTGATCACACCAGGGGCAAGGCAGTCGTGTCCTTGACCCGCTGCAGCGCGAAACTCGATTTCACGTCCAGTACCGCCGGGTGGCGCAGCAGCGTCTCCATCATGAAGCGGGAAAAATGCTGCATGTCCTCCACATGCACCCGCAGCAGGTAATCCATCTCCCCCGTCATTGCATAGCAGGCCACCACCTCCGGCCAGTGCGCTACCGATACTGCGAAATCGGCCCGCGGCGAGGCCGCATGCGGATGGGCCAGCACGGCCGCCGCCAGTGGCGCATCGCTGTGCTTTTCCAAGCGAACGTTGACGTAGGCCAGCAAGCCGAGACCGATCTTTTCCGGGTCCAGCAGCGCCACGTATTGGCGGATCACGCCAATTTCTTCCAGGCGCTTGATGCGCCGAAGGCAGGGCGAAGGTGATAGGGAAACACGTTCCGCCACCTCCTGGTTGGAGAGACGGCCGTCGGCCTGGAGGATGGCCAGGATCTTGCGATCGGTCTTGTCGAGCGCGAATGCAGGCATGTTTGATTTCTTTCCAATTGAACTGCGCCATTTTATTGCGCACTTCACCTGATTTGTAGAATACATGGCAATTTTATGCCAGGCATCGCCACCTATACTGGAAGCAACAAAATCGGCTTGCGCAGTCGCCCAGGTCACCCACTTGCCGGAGAAAAGCATGGAATTCACGCCCTGGGACAACCCGATGGCCACCGACGGCTTCGAATTCATCGAATATGCCGCGCCGGAGCCGAAAGTGCTGGGCGCGCTGTTCGAGCAGATGGGGTTCACCGCGATCGCACGCCATCGTCACAAGGACGTGACGCTGTATCGCCAGGGCGAGATCAACTTCATCATCAACGCGGAACAGGATTCCTTCGCCCAGCGCTTCGCCCGCCAGCATGGACCATCGATCTGCGCCATTGCCTTCCGGGTCGATGATGCGGCCTACGCCTACCGCCGCGCGCTCGAACTCGGCGCCTGGGGTTTCGACAACCGCAACGGCCCGATGGAACTGAACATCCCCGCCATCAAGGGCATCGGTGATTCGCTGATCTATTTCGTGGACCGCTGGCGCGGCAAGGATGCAGCGCGCGGCATTGCTGCCGGCGCCATCGGCGACATCAGTATCTACGACGTGGATTTCGTCGCCATTCCGGGCGCGGTCGCCAATCCGCCGGATACTGTTGGAAGCGGCCTGACCTACATCGATCATCTGACCCACAACGTGCACCGCGGCCGCATGAAGGAATGGGCGCAGTTCTACGAAAATCTGTTCAACTTCCGCGAGATGCGTTATTTCGACATCGAAGGCAAGCTGACCGGATTGAAATCGAAAGCCATGACTTCACCCTGCGGCAAGATCCGGATTCCGATCAACGAATCGTCGGACGACAAGTCGCAGATCGCCGAATACCTCGACCTGTATCACGGCGAAGGCATCCAGCACATCGCCCTCGGCACCGACGACATCTACGCCGCCATCGCGCGCATGAAAGCCGACCGGGTGGCATTCCAGGATACGATCGAGACCTATTACGACCTGGTCGAGCGCCGCCTGCCCGGTCATGGTGAAGACCTGGCGCGCTTGCGGCAGTTGCGCATCCTGGTCGACGGCGCCACCACCGACACGTCACGGGAATTGCTGCTGCAGATCTTCACGCAGACGTTGATCGGGCCGATCTTCTTCGAGATCATCCAGCGCAAGGGCGACCAGGGTTTTGGCGAAGGCAATTTTCGTGCGCTGTTCGAATCGATCGAACTCGATCAGGTGCGCCGTGGTGTGTTGAAAGATGAGGATGCAAAGGTATGAAATCGCAGCAGGATAAAAATCTGCAGGCGTCATGGGAACAGGGGTCGGGCCCCGAGCATGCGCCTGAGCGCGTCCGGCGCCTGCAGGAAGACCAGGAAGCCTTCCTGCAGGCGCTGGCGGAAAAATCCGATGGCGGCGCCCTGCGAGGGGACTACAGCCGGGCCGATGCGCAGTACATCGTCGCGCAACAATGGGACGATTACACGCCGCAGCAGCATGCGCTGTGGCGGCGCCTGTATGCACGCCAGGCGGCCTTGCTGCCGGGACGGGCCTGCCAGGAATTCATCGACAATCTCGCCCGCATGCGGGCGGCCGACGGCATTCCCGATTTCGCAAAGGCCTCGCAGGCGCTGCTGCAGGCCACCGGCTGGACGCTGGTCGCCGTGCCCGGTCTGGTGCCGGACCGGACCTTCTTCGAACATCTGGCCGCACGCCGCTTTCCCGTGACGGTCTGGTTGCGCGAACCGGCGGAATTCGACTACATCGTCGAGCCGGATGTATTCCATGATTTCTTCGGCCATGTGCCGTTGCTGTTCGACCCCGTGTTTGCAGGCCATCTGCAGGAATACGGCAAGGGCGGGTTAAAGGCGATGACGCTCGACGGCCTGCCTTTTCTGGCGCGCCTGTACTGGTACACGATCGAGTTCGGGCTGGTCCGGACACCGGCGGGGTTGCGCGCTTATGGCGCCGGTTTGCTGTCCTCGGGTGGAGAGATCACGCATTGCCTGACCAGTCCGGATTCGCGCCGGATCGGCTTCGATGTCGAACGTGTCATGCGCATGCTCTACAAGATCGACTCGTACCAGGAGACCTACTTCGTCATCGACAGCTTTGCCGAATTGTTCGACAAGACGAAACCGGATTTCGCGCCCATCTATGCCCGTCTGCAAAACCTGCCGCCGTTGCCAGCCGATGCATTGCTGCCCGGCGAGCATGACATCGCGCTGGATCGGCATTCCGCTGTCGGCACCCCGTGAGCAGATGGCAATACGTGGCTGAGCATGTCGGGACGCAGTCCACGCTGCATGCGCAGTGCGCGCAGCACGTTACGTTATGATGCAATGAAAGCAGGATGTCACGCCCACGAAGCGGGATGTCCGACGGCGATACCATCGCCCCCAAAGACATAATTTTTGGCATGGAGACAGCATGAACGCACCACACCGCCCCGACCACACGCTGCCGTCCGAGCAGCCGGAGCCACCGCAAGGCATCGTGGATCTCGCCGCCGAGCCGAACGCTGCCATCACCCTCGACGACAAATACACGCTGCAGCGCGGCCGCGCCTTCATCACCGGCACGCAAGCGATGATTCGGCTGCCGATGCTGCAGCGCGAGCGTGACGTGCGCGCCGGCCTGAACACCGCCGGCTTCATCACCGGCTATCGCGGCTCGCCGATGGGCAGCGTCGACCAGACCGCGGCCAAGGCAAAAAAACATCTCGATGCGCACCACGTGAAGTTTCATCCGGGCGTGAACGAAGACCTTGCCGCCACCAGCATCTGGGGCACGCAGCAGGTCAATCTGTTTCCGGGTGCGCAGTACGACGGCGTGTTCGGCATGTGGTACGGCAAGGGGCCGGGCGTGGACCGCTGCGGCGACGTCTTCAAGCATGCCAACATGGCCGGCACGGCGCCGCTGGGCGGCGTGCTGGTGCTGGCCGGCGACGACCATGCTGCCAAATCCTCGACCACTGCGCATCAGAGCGAACATATCCTCAAAGCCTGTGGCATTCCAGTGCTGTACCCGTCGTCGGTGCAGGAGTATCTCGATTACGGTTTGCATGGCTGGGCGATGAGCCGCTACACCGGTTTGTGGGTGGCGATGAAATGCGTGACCGACATCGTCGAATCGGGCGCGTCGGTCGACCTCGATCCGGACCGGGTGCAGATCACGTTGCCGACTGATTTCGCGCTGCCCGAAGGTGGCCTGAACATTCGCTGGCCGGATGCGGTGCTGGATCAGGAAGCCCGCATGAACAACTTCAAGTGGTATGCGGCACTGGCCTATGCGCGTGCCAACAAGCTCAACCGGATCATCTGGGACAGCCCGAAGGCGAAGATCGGCATCGTCACTGCCGGCAAGTCCTATCTCGACACGCGCCAGGCGCTGGCGGACCTTGGCATCGACGAAGCGGTCGCAGCCGAAGTCGGCATCCGGCTCTACAAGATCGGCATGACCTGGCCGCTCGAGGCCGAAGGGGTCCGCACCTTCGCGCAGGGCCTGGAAGAGATCCTGGTGGTGGAGGAGAAGCGTCAGATCCTGGAATACCAGATCAAGGAAGAACTCTACAACTGGCGCGACGACGTGCGCCCGCGGGTGGTCGGCAAGTTCGACGACACCGGCGAATGGAGCAACCGTGATGGCGTCGGCCATGGCGACTGGCTGCTGCCGGCCACCTATGAATTGAATCCAGCCCAGATCGCACGCGCGATCGCCACCCGCATCAGCCGCTATTTCGCCGGCCATCCGATCGAGCAGCGGGTGCGCGAGCGTGTGGCTTATCTGGAGGCCAAGGAAGCGGTGCTGAAAGTGGCCGCCCGGCCCGATCCGCAAAAGGAGCGGGTGCCGCATTTCTGTTCGGGTTGTCCGCACAATACCTCGACCAAGGTGCCGGAAGGCAGCCGCGCGCTGGCCGGCATCGGCTGCCATTACATGGTGACCTGGATGGATCGCGAGACCTCGACCTTCACCCACATGGGCGCCGAGGGCACGACCTGGATCGGTCATGCGCCGTTTACCTCCGAGAAGCATGTCTTCGCCAACCTGGGCGACGGCACCTACTATCACTCGGGCCTGCTGGCGATCCGGGCGGCGGTGGCCTCCAGGGTCAACATGACCTACAAGATTCTCTACAACGATGCAGTCGCCATGACCGGCGGCCAGACCGTGGATGGCCCGATCGATCCGGCCATGATTTCGCGCCAGATCGCTGCCGAAGGCGTGACCCCGATCATCGTGGTGACCGACGAGCCGGACAAGTATCCGGCCGGCTATGACTGGGCGCCGGGCGTGACGGTGCGCCACCGCAGCGAACTCGATGCGGTGCAGCGCGAACTGCGCGAATGCACAGGCGTGTCGGCCATGATCTACGACCAGACCTGTGCCTCGGAAAAACGCCGGCGTCGGAAGCGCAATGAATATCCGGATCCGGCCAAGCGCGCCGTGATCAACGCGGCGGTATGCGAAGGCTGCGGCGACTGCAGCGTGCAATCGAACTGCCTCTCGGTGGAGCCGCTGGAAACTGAATTCGGTCGCAAGCGCCAGATCAATCAATCGACCTGCAACAAGGATTTTTCGTGCGTGACGGGGTTTTGTCCGAGCTTCGTGACGGTCGAGGGCGGCAAGCTGAAGAAGCCGAAGAAGATGGCGGCGGCGGTGTCGTCTGCCGTGTCTTCGGCAGGAGCAAGCGGCGGCAATGCGGCCCCGGCAGCAGGCGCAACGGCGGCGTCATCGGCGGCATTGCCAGCGGCGCAGTTGCCGCATCCGGTGTTGCCGGAGACCGGTGACGGCTACGGCATTCTCGTGACCGGCATCGGCGGCACCGGCGTGGTCACCGTCGGCCAGATTCTGGCGATGGCGGCGCACATCGAAGGCAAGGGCTGCTCGGTGCTCGACATGAGCGGCCTGGCGCAAAAGGGCGGCCCGGTGGTGTCCCACGTGCGCCTGGCAGACCATCCGCAACAGATTCATTCGACCCGGGTCGGTACCGGCGCGGCGGACCTGGTAATTGGCTGCGACGTCATCGTCACCAGCAACCGCGATGTCCTCTCGCGCCTGGGCGAGGGCCGCACGCATGGCGCGATCAATGCAACGCCGACGCCGACTGCCGCCTTCGTGAAAAATCCGAACTGGCAGGATCCGAGCGCCGAGGCCGCCGAGGCGATCCGTGTCGCCTGCGGGCGCGACCGGGTCGACCTGATCGATGCCGGCCGCATCGCCACGGCGCTGTTGGGCGACACCATCGCCACCAACATGTTCATGCTCGGCTATTGCTGGCAGAAGGGCCGGGTACCGCTGTCGCTGGCGTCCCTGAGCCGCGCCATCGTGCTTAACGGCGTGTCGATCGAATTCAATCAGCAGGCGTTCGGCTGGGGCCGCAGCGCCGCGCATGATCTGGCAGCCGTCGAAAAGACCGCCGGCGTCGGCGCGCTCGCCGATACGCCGGCGCAGGTAATCGAATTCAAGCGCATGCCGAGCCTCGATGACATCCTCGCGCGGCGCGTAGATTTCCTGACCCGATATCAGAATGCCGGTTATGCGCGGACCTATCGGGAATTCGTCGAGCAGGTACGCACTGCGGAAACCACGATTGCCGCACCGGGTACCGCGCTGCGACTGACCGAAGCGGTGGCGAAATACCTGTTCAAGCTGATGGCATACAAGGATGAATACGAAGTCGCCCGGCTTTATACGAACGGCGATTTCGCCACGCAGATCGCGCGCATGTTCGAAGGCGATTACCGGATCCATTTTCATCTGGCGCCACCATTGCTGGCAAAGACCGATGCGCACGGCCACCTGGTGAAGCAGGAGTTCGGCCCGTGGATGATGAAGGCCTTCGGCGTTCTCGCGAAGTTGCGCGGCTTGCGTGGCACCGCGTTCGATCCGTTCGGCTACACGGCGGAGCGGCGCGAGGAGCGGGCGTTGATCGGCGAATATCGCGAAACCGTATCGCGACTGTTACCGACGTTGACTCGCACGAACCTGCATGCCGCCACGGCGGTCGCATCGATTCCAGAAGAGATCCGGGGTTATGGACATGTGAAGGCGCGGCATCTGGTGACGGCCAGGCAGCACGAAGCCGACCTGATTGCGGCATTCTACGATCCGGAAAGACCAACTTCCGTCAGCCTGACACGACAGCAGGCCGCATGATCTTGCAGCCTGCGGCAGTTGCACAAGGAAGCCGCGATGGAGCGAATTAGTTACGAAAATGCCGCGCCCGACGTTGTCATTCGCAGGCGCGCATTTTCCTCGGCACGATCGCGCCGATCAGTCGCATGAAAATCGTGACGCATCATCCAGCGCCAGCGGCAACACGAGCGTGTGGATCGATGCGGCGTGGGCTTGGGTACACAAGGCGTCACGGGCGCCACCCGCATTGTTCCGATAGCGTTGCGCGTATTCCGCGTTGAATACGGGTTTGCCCTGACTGACGAACGCGGCATAGCCGGCACATTCGTCGAATTCGAAGCATTGTTCGTTGACGGCGAAATCGAACAGATGCGATACCAGCGCGATTTGAGAAACGTCGTTTTTCAGACCGATGGCCAGCCCACGCTGGTGGGCCTGTGCAGCGAGGAATTGCAGGTAATCGAGCTGCGTTGCAGCGGTCAACGGCAACCCTGGATCGTTTGAAAATCCATCGACATTGTCCGGTTCCACACCATCGCAACCCTTGGCGGCTGCGAGATCGAGCCTGGCTTGCATGATGCTGCGGACATTGGCAGAGCGGGTGTCCAACCAACGCTCTCCGGGCCAGCCGTTCAAGGCGTTTCCCATGTCCTGTGGAAGGAATCGTGAGAAATCCGGGCGGAAATCTTCACTGCTGCCAGCAGAAAAATAACAAACGATCCGCTTGCCTTGAATTTTCAAGGCGTCGATCGTTGCCTGGGGTGCCTCCATCAGATCGATGTCGTACACATCCACAGGGTAGGCCGTGTTGATCGGGCCATGCAACTGCCATTGCCAGGTATCCGTGGAGCGGGGCGTCCATCGGACCGTGCGCACGGGCATCGTCGACGGCACTGCGGCAGCGGCAGGCGGAGGCGCCTGCGTGACCGGAGGCGGCGATGTGGGAGCAGGCCCGTCGGCACTTCCGCCGCTGCAGGCGCAGAGCAAGCAGGTGGCCGCAAGGGTGAATGCAGGGATGACAATATTCATCATGGAAGGTCTTTATTTGTGGAGATGGCGTCGCGCGATTCATTCCATGGGGTGGCGTGCGTTACCCGTTATCGGCAAAAACGGCAATCCGTTGAATGACTCACGCCACGAACCGGGCGTAACCACGCGCCCGCAATGCGCAGGCCGGACAGGTGCCGCAACCATATCCCCACTCGTGCAGCGCGCCACGCTCGCCCAGATAGCAGGTGTGGGTGTCGCTGCGGATCAGTTCCACCAATGCCGCGCCACCCAACTCTTGCGCCAGCGACCATGTGGCTGCCTTGTCGCGCCACATCAGGGGCGTCTCGATCGTGGTGCGCGTGGCCATGCCGAGATTGAGCGCGATCTGCATCGCCTTCATGCTGTCGTCGCGGCAGTCCGGATAGCCTGAAAAATCGGTTTCGCACATGCCGCCCACCAGCACCGTCAGGCCACGCCGGTAGGCCACCGTTGCTGCCACCATCATGAACAGCAGGTTGCGTCCGGGGACGAAGGTATTCGGCAGGCCGTCGTCACGCAGCGCGATGTCGACCTCGCGCGTCAATGCCGTGTCGGACAGTGCACCCAGCAGCGAGAGATCGATCAGATGATCCTCACCCAGCCGCGTTGCCCAGGCAGGATCGATGATGACGATCTTGTCGCGCAGGGTCGGGCGCACGGTCAGTTCGATCGCATGCCGCTGACCATAATCGAAGCCGATGGTTTCCACCCGGGCGTAGCGTGCCAGCGCCCAGGCCAGGCAGGTGGTCGAATCCTGGCCGCCGGAAAACAACACCAGCGCGCCTTGTTCGGCCATCGGCGGCATGGCGTTCGCCGGTGCAGGCGCCATCAGCCGTGCCCGATCGATTCGAGTGTCTGCTCGATGTACTCGCCGTCAGGATCGGTGAAGCGCAGGCGCACCGGATACCATTCCATCGACGGCGCCAGCCAGATGTCCAGTTGCTGCGCTCTGGCGTCCGGTGGCGGGGCTCGCACGATGTGTACCGCGCGCACTTCGCCCTGCGGCGTGCGCAGGGTTTCAGACTTGCCGACCTTGAACACCCACTGTTCCGCATCACGCTGCCCCACCACGAAAAAGCGCCATTCGCTGCCGGCCTTGAACTTGCCCTCGGCGCCGCGCGCCGTGCCGATCAATTGCCAGATCACGCTGTTGCGATCCTGCTCGCCGCCCTTGATCGGATAGGTCACGGCAGACGCCGAAAAGCGAATCGTATTGCTCTGGCGATCGAAGGTGGTAGTGGTCGCCTCCTTGCGAAAACGCTTGTCGTTGAATACTGCCGGCATCAGGCCGTTCTGATCCACGGCGCCGCTGCTGCTGGCCTCCAGCACCTTGCCGAACAGGCTGGCGCGCGATTCGCTGCTGGCGCTGAACTTGCCGTCGGCCTGCTGCCATTTCACGAGGCCAGTGCCGTCGATGGTGAGGCCGCTCTGCTGCGCCTTGATGCGGTATTGCAGGTCGGCGGAGGGTGGCAGGCTGACCTTGCGGGCCGGCGCGGCAGCGTGATTGTCTGCTGCAGGTTGTGCTGGTGGGGTCGATTGTGCCGGCGGGGTTGCTGGTGTTGCTGGCGTTGCTGGCGTTGCTGGCGTTGCTGGTGATGCTGGCGTTACTTGTGCTGCCGTTGTTCCGGTAATGCTCATGCCTGCGCAGAACAAGACAGATAAAAAAACATGTCGGCCATGCAGCGGCATTGGCCTGGTCGATCGGGTCTGGACAAGATTCATCGGTATCCTTGAATGGGTTCCGGCTGCATGCCGCCGCATCGTGCGTCAATGCAATTCATTGAGCGACAGGTCGAGCGTGTCGCCGCTGGTTTCGGTATAGCGCAACTTTACCGGATACCACTGCTGCGCGGGCGCCAGCCAGATGTCGATGCGCTTGTCGTAGGTGCCGGCGCGTGGCGCACGCACCAGATGCCAGGCCTGCATCTGGCCGTGTTCGAGCGCGATCGATTCTTCGCCAACGACGTCGATCAGCCAGTGTTCCGCATCCCGCACGCCGGCCACGAACACGTCGAGCACGCCGCCGGGCGCCAGTTGTGCCGGGTCACCGCGGGCAATGCTGCTCAATTGCCAGAGGATGCTGCCGCGGTCCTGCGCGCCGGCGGCCAGCGGGAAGGTATCGGTCGAGGCCGAGAAGCTGATCGCCTTGCGTTGATCGCGTGAGAAGTGGGTATTGGTTTCCGAGCGGCGGGCGTTTTTTTCTGCATACAGCACCGGCGCGATGCCATCGACGTCGATGGCGCCCTCGCTGCGAAATGACGACAGGGCGATGCCGAATTTCGTGACTTCACCGCGGATGGAATAGTTGCCGGCATCGTTGCGCCAGCTGATCACGCTGCCGCCGCGAGTCGTGCTACCGCGCGTAACGTAGCGTACTTCGTAATCGATCGTGACCGAGGGCGGTGGAGCGACGCGGTAGTGGTGCCCGGGCGGGGCAGTGGCGGCCTGGGGTGGCGCAGTCGACGCCGTGGTCGGCTCCAGAGCGGCAGGAACAACAGCCGGCATGTCGGTGCCGATGGCCACCTGCGGATCGGATGCCTTGCTGCTTTCCGCGATGCCCGCTGCCGGGTCAGGCGCACTGACCGGGGCCGGATCGGTCGCATTGACCGGGGCTGGATCGGTCACATTGACCGAAGCAGGATCGGCAGGCGTTTCGGATGACACTGCTGCCGGGAGCGGCATTGGTCGTTTTGGCCGGTTGCGCCGCCGCGGGTGGACGGCAGGCGCGACCGGGCTGGCCGGCACGGCCGCCGGATCGGCTGGAAGATCGGCGGCGGGCGCCGCAGGCACGCCCTGCAGCGCCACCGACATCACGCTTGCCTTGCGTTCGGATAGCGTCGGCGACAGTCCGCCACCCGCCACGGCCAGCAGCAGTGCGTGCAACAGCAGCGATACGAGCAGCAATGCCGGCCAGCGCAGGCCTGGCATGCCGTGCACGCGCGCGTCACGGACCGGGCGGGTCGCAGGTGAGGGGGGCAGAATGGGCATCAGCATGATTGTAGCGGCATCGGCTTGCGTGCCGTCGTGCATGCCGATCCAGACCTCGTCCTGCGGCGCCTGCTTGCGCTGCACCGGGGCTCGGGTTGGCGGAATCTGCTACGCTCTGGCGAAACATTCCAGGAGACCGACATGAGCCAATCCGCGTTGCCCAACCTGCCAGGTTTCGGCGCCATTGCCGACACCATGGAATTCATGCGCAACATGTGGGGTGGCGCAAGCGCTCCCGGGATCGGTCTTCCCGGCATGGTCATGCCGACATTGTCAGTGGAAGACATCGACAAGCAGGTATCCGACTTGAAAGCCGTTGAATCCTGGCTTACGCTGAACATGAACATGTTGCGCGGAACCATACAGGCACTCGAAGTGCAGAGCGCCACCATCTCGGCCCTGCGCACGATGGGCGAGACGATCAATGCCACGGTTGCCGCCGCCCGCGAGGGGGTCAAGATGCCGCCGGCAGCCGCTACAGCGGCGAGCAGCGTGACCAGGGCAACTGAAGCGCCTGCAGAGCCGGCGCCAACGGGCTTGTTCGGTTTTCCATTCGGTCTTGGTTCGCCGTCGTCCGCAGCGGCGTCGACCGGCCGATCGGCAGCGGAAGCGACACCGACACCGACACCGACACCGACACCGACACCGACACCGGCACCGGCACCGACGATGGCCTCGGCCACGTCGTCGTCTCCGGACGGTGGCAGAGAACCGTTCGCCGGGGCAGGTTGGTCGACCGACAACCGAAGCGTCGGCAACGGTGGCAGGTCGACGACGAGTTCTCGGGGCGATGATGCCCGCAACGAAGCCGACCGTGACACCGAGGGCGGCGATGGCAGCGAAGGTAGCAACGCGGCCACGGACACGGCGCGTGACGCGGCAAATGGCGCTGCGACCGATGCCACCGCCACCGCATCCGCCACCGCATCCGGCGCGGCCGGCGATGCCGCTGCCGCGCAGACTGCGGCCAACCTGGCGGCATTCAGTTCGCCGCTGGGCAATCCGGCGGCCTGGTGGAATCTGCTGCAGGACCAATTCAAGCAGGCTGTCACTACCGCGCTCGTCGCCGATGCCACCGGTGCAGGTGCGCCGCAAGGAAAATTCCCCGCAGCCGGCAGCAATGCAGGCGAGACAAAAAGCGGGCGCAATGCCGGACGCGCCGGCGTGAAGAAAGCCGCCAAGAAGACGGCCTTGAAATCGGGGAAAAAAGCGCCGATGAAAACACCGGTCGGGGCGCAACCGAAAGCGTCAGCCAAAACGGCTGTTGCAGTCCCGGCCGTACCACCTGCCAAGGCATCGGTAAAAGTGACTGGAAAAGCGACTGGAAAAGCGACTGGAAAACCTGCTGCAAAAACCGCGGCAAAAAGCGTGGCAAAACAAGGCGCGGGAATGTCCGCGGCCGCCGGCAAATCCGTTTCTTTAAAGACTGTCAAGGAAGCCGTGCCTGCCGCCGGCACGCCGGCAAAGTCAGCATCCCGCGCGCCGGCACATGCTGCCGCGAAAACCTCTGGCGGCGGAAAGCAGCGCTAGCGACAAGCGACAAGCGACAAGCGACAAGCGACAAGCGACAAGCGACAAGCGACAAGCGACAAGCGACAAGCGACAAGCGACAAGCGACAAGC
>JAYTLK010000160.1:0-13671 GCA_043729515.1 Herminiimonas sp. | reverse complement strand
ATCTGCCGGCCCGGTCAACCCAAATCGTTTTGGTAATGGTGCGTCGCAGTCAGGTACAGGCTGCGCCGTACCTCGACCGGACGGTCGCCGTAACTGAATGAAATTCGCTCCACGCTGAGCAGCGGTGCGCCAAGCGCCACGGCGAGCAAGGCAGCAGCATCGCCATCGGCGCCCACGGCCCGCACCTGCTCCGAAGCGCGAATCATGCGAGTGCCGAATTCGGTCTCGAACAGGGCATACATCGGCCCCTTGTATTCGATCAGGCGCTCGGCCGTCAAGCCCTTGAACAGTGACCCGGGCAACCAGAGCTCATCGACGATCGTGGCTGCGCCGTCGAAACTCTGGAGACGTTTGATGAAGATTACCGAGTCACCGGATTTGATATCCAACAAGCGCGCGACCTCTGCCGGTGCGCGCAGGCGGCGGACATCGATGATCCGGTTGTCAGGATAATGCGTCTCTTCGGAATCGGACTGCAGGCGCAGGAAACGAAATTGCGCCCGCGCCTCCTGGTGCGTGGCCACGAAGGTGCCTTTGCCCTGCCTGCGCACGACCAGGTTTTCAGCAGACAATTCATCGATCGCCTTGCGCACCGTGCCCTGGCTGACCTTGAACCGGGTCGCCAGCTCGACCTCGCTCGGAATCAGCTCCCCCGGCTTCCATTCACCGCTCTGCAGGCTCTGGGTGATCAGCGACTTGATCTGTTGGTACAACGGGCTGAAGGTAGCTGAAGGCGACACCGTGCCGGGACCGAGTCCACCTGCACCCTGCCCCGCGGAGGCGACGGACTGAGCAGACGAAGCCGACATGGCGCCACCTGACACGGCGCTGACCGACAGGTTGTTCAAAGCGGCAATGGAGGAGCTCATGGATCGTGATTTCACCATGAAAGTACGCTTGCCGTCCAGCAAAAAGTACGGGTGATATGTCTTATATAAGATAGAGGATGGCAATTGACATCAGCGTTACCCGCGCCTACACTCGCGGGCATTCGCCCAGACGGTTTCGATGCGGTTTCGACCCGTTCTGGACCTGCTTTGGGCGCGCATTCAACGGTATCATGGCGCATTGCATTTTCGTTTTCCTTCCTTTTCTGGAGATTCACCATGGCAAAAGCCCCAATGCGTGTCGCCGTCACTGGCGCCGCTGGTCAGATCGGTTATTCCTTGCTGTTTCGCATTGCCAATGGCGACATGCTCGGCAAAGACCAGCCGGTGATCCTGCAATTACTGGAAATCCCGGACGAAAAGGCCCAGAAGGCGCTCAAGGGCGTCATGATGGAAATTGATGATTGCGCCTTTCCGCTGTTGGATGGCATGAGCGCCCATGGCGACCCGATGACGGCCTTCAAGGACATTGACGTTGCCCTGCTGGTGGGCGCCCGTCCGCGCGGGCCGGGGATGGAACGCAAGGATCTGCTCGAAGCAAACGCGCAGATCTTCACGGTACAGGGCAAGGCGCTCGACGCGGTCGCCTCCCGCCACGTCAAGGTGCTGGTTGTCGGCAATCCAGCCAACACGAATGCCTACATCGCCATGAAATCGGCGCCAAGCTTGCCGGCCAAGAACTTTACCGCCATGCTGCGTCTGGATCACAACCGTGCGCTGTCGCAGATCGCCGCCAAGACCGGCAAGCCGGTATCGGCAATCGAGAAACTGTTCGTCTGGGGCAACCATTCTCCGACCATGTATGCCGACTATCGCTACGCCACCATCGATGGCAAATCGGTCAAGGACATGATCAACGACGACGCCTGGAATCGCGACTCTTTCCTGCCAACGGTGGGCAAGCGCGGCGCGGCGATCATCGAGGCGCGTGGTCTGTCATCGGCCGCATCGGCAGCCAATGCCGCCATCGACCATGTGCATGACTGGCTGCTCGGCACGAATGGCAAGATCACCACCATGGGCATTCCATCGGACGGCTCGTACGGCATTCCGAAGGACACCATGTTCGGCTTTCCGGTGACGACGAAAGACGGCGAATACGAGATCGTCCAGGGCTTCGAGATCGACGCTTTCTCGCAGGAGCGCATCAACCTGACGTTGAAGGAATTGACGGAGGAAAAAGACGGCGTCCAGCATCTGCTTGGCTGATCGCTGGCGCAACTGACCAGGTCATGCAACCTTCCGACGTCCTGTTTCGAGGTGAACGACCGCCACACAGGCTGCCGGTCTGCGACCATTACGCCGGGTCGGAGAAGCGGATGCGCAAGTCGCTGGTCCTGCAGCAGACCATGGGGCCGGTGTTCGACATCACGTTCGATTGCGAGGACGGCGCCGCGGCCGGAAGCGAGGAAGCGCATGCGCGCCTGATCGCCGCGCTACTCATCAGCTCCGAAAATCGGTTTGATCGCGTCGGTGTGCGCGTGCACGATGCGCAACATCCGGCCTTCGCGCAGGATGTGCGCATCGTCTGCGAAAAAGCGGCCGGCAAGCTGGCCTTCATCACATTGCCGAAAGCGGAGAACCTGGCCGCGGTCGTTGATGCCATTGCATTGATCGAGCGCGAGGCTGCGGCTGCCGGCCGCATCGATCTGCCGGTGCATGTGCTGATTGAAACCCAGGGTGCGTTGGCTGACGTGTTTGCGATCGCCGCCCTGCCCCGGGTCGAATCGCTTTCATTCGGCATCATGGATTTCGTGTCATCGCATTACGGCGCCATTCCAGCTGCAGCCATGCGCTCGCCGGGCCAGTTCTGCCATCCGCTGGTCGTGCGCGCAAAAACCGAGATCGCTGCCGCCTGCCACGCACATGGCAAGGTGGCGTCCCACAATGTCACGACCGAAATGAAGGAGTCCGCGGTGGTTGCCAATGATGCCACCCGCGCTGCCACCGAATTCGGCTTCACGCGGATGTGGAGCATCCATCCGGATCAGATCAAGCCGATCTTGAAATCATTTGCACCACGCATTTCCGAAATCAATGAAGCGGCAGCCATCCTGGCCGAGGCGCAGGCGCACCACTGGGGCCCGATCGAGCATCATGGCAAACTGCACGACCGCGCCAGCTATCGGTATTACTGGACAGTCCTGCAGCGCGCGAAGTCCGGTGGCCTGCCAATTCCCGAACCGGCTGCCGGCTTCATCTGAAACACCCGATCAATTACCTGGCGGCAACGATGCCGTTTTGACTGGAGACAACATGAAGACATTGATGAACCTGCTGCTGACGGGATGCCTGGCCAGCGGCGCCGTCATGGCGATGAGCGCGGCTGCATTTGCCGCCGATGCGGCGCCAAGCGCATCGGCGGCAAAAAAGCCGGTGAAAAAAGCAGCGGTCAAGCACAAGGCAGCCAAGCCTGGAGAGAAAGCCGCCGCGCTGGTCGACGAAGATGGCAAGGAATTCAAGGCCGGTGATGACACCTCGACAGAGCTGGAATGCGAACTCGGCAACAAGCTCACGCTATATCGCAACATCTCCGACAACGAGCACATGGCGCTGCGCTGGCAGCAGCGGGTGCATCGCATGACGCGCGTCTCCACCAGCACCGGCGCCAATCGCTTCGAAAACAGCCGCTATGGCCTGGTATGGATCGGCATTCCCGCCAAGGGCATGCTGCTCGACGCGAAGCGCGGGCAACAACTGGCCAATGAATGCAAGGATGCAGAACAACGGACACCGCCTGCCGCGATACCAGTGGTGCCAACCCCTCCGGCCGATGTGCCGGCAGCGGTCGAAGCACCACGCGCCGAGGTGGTGATGCCGGCGAAGTAACTCGGCAAGTCAATGCGCGAGGGTGCTAGGCAAGCGTAGTGAAGCAAAATGGTTCAGCATGTTCACCTGAGCATTGCTGCAGCGAAAACGCCAGACAAGCGACAACCGATTCAACAAAACGATTTACATCCCAGGAGAGGTCATGGCCCGCAATACGCTCAACACACTCAAAGAGTTCACCATTTCCGGCAGCAAGAAGGGCAAGCTCTACTCGCTGCCGGCACTGGAGAAAAAACTTGGCATCCCCCTGTCGCGGCTGCCAATCTCGATTCGGATCGTGCTCGAATCGGTGCTGCGTAATTGCGATGGCAAGAAGGTCACCGAGGACCATGTGCGGCGGCTGGCCAACTGGTCCCCGGTTGCTCCGCGCACCGATGAAATTCCATTTGTCGTGGCACGCGTCGTGCTGCAGGATTTCACCGGCGTGCCGCTCCTGGCCGACCTGGCGGCGATGCGCAACGTGGCCGCGAAGATGGGCGTGAAGGCGAAGAACATCGAGCCACTGGTGCCGGTCGATCTGGTGGTCGATCACTCTGTCCAGATCGATCACTACCGCGAAAAGAAGGCGCTTGATCTGAACATGAAGCTGGAATTCCAGCGCAACAACGAGCGCTATCAGTTCATGAAATGGGGCATGCAGGCCTTCGACACGTTCGGCGTGGTGCCGCCGGGTTTTGGGATCGTGCATCAGGTCAATCTCGAATATCTGGCACGTGGCGTGCACCAGAAAAAAGATGCTGGCGATAACGTCTTCTATCCCGACACGCTGGTCGGCACCGATTCCCATACCACCATGATCAACGGCATCGGCGTGGTCGGCTGGGGCGTGGGTGGCATCGAGGCCGAAGCCGGCATGTTGGGCCAGCCGGTGTATTTCCTCACCCCCGACGTGGTTGGCGTAAACCTGACCGGCCAGCTGCGCGAAGGCGTGACCGCGACTGACCTGGTGCTGACGATTACCGAAATGCTGCGCCGGGAAAAAGTGGTCGGCAAGTTCGTCGAATTCTTCGGCGAAGGCACGGCCAGCCTGTCCCTGACCGACCGCGCGACGATCGCCAACATGGCGCCGGAATATGGCGCGACGATGGGTTTCTTCCCGGTCGACGACGCCACCATCGACTACTTCCGCGGCACCGGCCGCAGCAAGGCCGAGATCACTGCCTTCGAAGCTTATTTCCGCGCACAGAATCTGTACGGCATTCCGAAATCCGGCGACATCGACTACACGAACGTCGTCGCGCTCGACCTGGGCGCGGTTGCACCATCGCTGGCCGGCCCGAAACGGCCGCAGGATCGCATCGAGATCGGCAATGTGAAAGCAAATTTCGCCGATCTGTTCTCCAAGTCGACGGCCGAAAATGGCTTCAACAAGAACGCCGCCGACCTCGACGCCACCTATGTGAATGCCGATGGCGTGAAAGTGAAGAACGGCGACGTGCTGATCGCTGCCATCACCTCCTGCACCAATACCTCCAACCCGAGCGTGCTGCTGACTGCCGGTCTGCTTGCCAAGAAGGCAGTGGAAGCCGGCCTGAAAGTCTCGCCCCACATCAAGACCTCGCTGGCGCCAGGCTCACGGGTGGTGACGAAATATCTGGAAGCCGCCGGTCTGCTGCCTTATCTGGAAAAACTCGGGTTCGGCGTTGCGGCCTATGGCTGCACCACCTGCATCGGCAATGCCGGCGATCTGACGCCGGCCATGAACGACACCATCGTCCGGAACGACATCGTCGCCTCCGCCGTGCTGTCGGGGAATCGGAATTTTGAAGCGCGGATCCATCCGAACATCAAATCGAATTTTCTGGCGTCGCCACCGCTGGTGGTGGCTTATGCAATTGCCGGCAACATGAACGTCGATCTCATGACGCAGCCGGTTGGCGTCGGCAAGGGAGCCGATGGCAAGAAAAAAGAGATCTTCCTCGGTGACATCTGGCCGACCAGCCAGGAAGTCGCCAAGCTCATGAAGTTCGCCATGAATGCGAAAACGTTCAAGGAAAACTATGCCGATGTCAAAGGCGCGCCGGGCAAGCTGTGGGAAGGCATCAAGGGCGTGGCAAAGGGCGACGTCTACGACTGGCCGAAATCGACCTACATCGCCGAACCGCCATTCTTCGCCGACTTCACCATGGAGCCGAAAGCAGCCGCCACCGGCATCACTGGCGCCCGTGCGCTCGGCGTCTTCGGCGACTCGATCACCACCGACCATATCTCGCCTGCCGGTTCGATCAAGGAAACCAGCCCGGCCGGCAAGTGGCTCACCGCCAATGGCGTGCTGAAGGCGGACTTCAATTCCTACGGCTCGCGGCGTGGCAATCACGAGATCATGATGCGCGGCACCTTCGCCAACGTGCGCATCAAGAACCTGATGATTCCGCCGAAATCCGATGGCTCGCGCGTCGAAGGTGGCATCACGCTGCATCAGCCGAGCGGCGAAGAAATGTCGATCTATGACGCAGCGATGCGCTATGTCGCCGATGGTGTGCCGACGATGGTGTTCGGTGGCGAGGAATACGGCACCGGATCGTCGCGCGACTGGGCGGCCAAGGGCACGCAGCTCCTGGGCGTGAAAGCCGTGATCGCGCGCTCATTCGAGCGCATCCATCGGTCCAATCTGGTCGGCATGGGTGTCTTGCCGCTGCAGTTTCTGGGCGACCAGAGCGTACAGAGCCTTGGCATCACCGGTCATGAGCGCTTCGATCTCAAGGGCATGGAAGGGGAAATCCGCCCGCAGCAGGAAGTCACGCTCGTGATTCATCGTGAAAACGGCCGTACCGACGAAGTCACGGTGCTGCTGCGCATCGATACACCGATCGAGGTCGATTATTACAAGCATGGCGGCATCCTGCCGTTCGTGCTGCGCCAGTTGCTCGCTGCCTGACGGACGTGACGCAGTAACCGCCTGCAGCGGCGGCGACTGGCCGCCGCTGCAGGCAAATCCCCGATCCAATTGGCTTAACTGGCACGGCGACCATGTGCAACACGGATGTTGCACATGGTGTGCCCCTGCTTGCGCAGTCGCAGCGCAGCATGAAATTCCGTGTTGCACCGTGCAGGCATTGCCGTTGAACGCTGCCATATCCACTACAATACAACCCGTTCGATTTACTACGGTTTGCACCACATGCGTCGTCCTTCCAAGAACTCCTCCCAGAAACTGTCCGGCGAAAGCCAGCGCCTCGTCATGCTGGCGCAGGGCGTGATCCAGTCAGGTAGCCGGCTCGAGGCACGCGCCTGGGAAAACGCGCTTGATGCCCAGACCCACAAGCTGCTGAAGAGCCATCACCAGGCCGGCATCGATCACGCGCTCGACCATCTTTTTTCAATCGAGCCGGATGGCTACGACGCCTTGATGGAAGCCGTCGAGGCGGCCAGCGAGTCGGTCGAACTGAACCATGACGGCGTGCAATACGACGCCTTGCTGGTGGCCTTGCCGATCCTGGCCTGGACCCGGTTCTCGATTCCCTCCGGACCGATTGCGGTCGATGCCGTGCAGACCCTGTGCGCCCACTTGCATGCGCATGTGCTGGCGGCCGACGCGCGGCTGGCCATGGCGCCGATGCTGTATGCGATCGACCAGCTGCCGCGCACGCCATCGGACACTTACGCGCTCACCCTACGCATGGCGCAGGCGGCGCTGAAGAACGAGGCGGTGAAGGTGGTCAGCAATACGCCGGAGACAGCGCCTTTCCTGGCCGATACCCGGTATCTGCTCGCCGCCGCCGTCGTGCCGGCCGGTACGCCCTTGTTTCGCTGGCAGGCGTCGCTCGACTTGCGTGACCGCTCGCAAGCGCTCGAGCAATGGCAGATGCAGGCGACACCGAACATCACGCGTCTGCTGCCGGGCTGCGGCGTCGACTTGCTGCTGCCACAAGCGTATTACATGGCCTGCCGGGAAGCCGATCGCAACATCCGGCCGGCATCGATCCATGCGGCGGTGCATTACCTGACCAATACCCTGGGCATCGATGCCAATGCACTTCAGGCGGTCATCGGCGGCTTCGGTGACGATGGTTCCGAAGAGCGGATCGATGAATACCGGGTCGGTTTTCTGCTGGCCGACGATACCGAGGTCCTCTATGGCATCGTTTGGCCGTTGTACGGCGCGGAGGATGCCGAACCCGCAGCCCGTGGCATGCTCGACGCTTCAGGTGCCAAGGCGCCAGGTGTGGCGGCCAGCAGCCTGACACCGGTCGATGAAATCCTGTCGCTTTTGCGGGAATCCGGCGTGACGCGCATCCATCAGCACGAGGAACGCTTTCCGACCGAATTCTGCGACGACTGCGGCGCCCCGCTCTATCCCGACCTTGATGCCGATCTGGTGCATGCCGAAATGCCGGAAGACGCCGCCCAGACCAGCACGCATTTTCATTGACTTGCGGCGCCAGGCGATGCAGTGCTTCGGACTGCTTGGCGACACGGTTGCCTGTGCACCGGCCAGAAAATTGAATCGCAATCCGTCTCGGTGACAGTGAGTCAATAACAGGAGGGTTTTCATGGATCGCAATGCACTGCTGGCCGCGACCCGGGCAGAATTCATCCAGGGATTCATGCAGGCGGCCGACCATGCCATCGCCCAGGCGAAAGTCGCTGTCTTCCGCAAGGCGGATTTCAGTTTTTCGCCGGCCGAGCAAAGAACCTTGCTCGAAGTGCATCGCATCCTGCAGGATCGCCATCCCGAGTTGCGCCTGCACCTGCAGCGCAACATGGAGCAGCTCCTCAACCGCAGCTTTCAGACCACTTACAGCACGTTCCGGCCATCGTTTTCGAAAGAGTTCAGCAGCAACAACCTGTCGCTGGTGGATGCCTCGCAATTCGAAGATCAGTTACGCGTTGACGAAATCACCAACAAATTCCGCAATGCTGCCGATCAGCCGTTGCGCGACCTGAACATTCGCATCGCGCTGCTGTTCGAACAAAATTCGATCAAGGAGCGCGAGAATCCGTTCCGGCCCTGGCTGTTCACCCGCTGCATCGCGAGCTCGGTTGAAGCGCTCGGCGTGCGCGCAGAGCTGGTGCCGATTGCCAGCGTGCAGATCGCCGAGCAGATGGAAGAATCGGTGGCGGTAATCTACAACGGCATCAATGCCTTTTTGGCTGACAACGGTATCGCCGCCCAACTGCAGCTCAAGATCCAGCGTACCGCAGGCGCCGGCCCGGCATTCACCGGTGGGCGTGTCGGCCCGGTGTCGGCCGACGCCGCCGGTGCTGCAGCGGCAATCGTCTCGGCGCCCGGCGCAGGCGAGCTGGGCCGCTTTGGCAACACGGTACAACCCGCCGGGATGCCCATTGCAACCCAATTCCCGCCAAGTGAATTACGCGCCGAAGCCGTCGAGTCGGCATCGGCTGCGCGCATGCAGGAAATGATGCGACGGGTGCGCCAGTATGCCGACGGCACCGGCGGCATACCCTCGCGTCCCGCAGATGCGGGCACGCTCTCCGACATGGAGCGGGCTGCCGTCGCCGCAGCGCGCGCAGCGCATGCCGAGGCGCAGCTCCAGCCCCCGACCCAGACGGCCGAACAACATGGCGGCAGCTGGCTCACGCGCAACGGGCTGGGGGACGTCCTGCGCCGGTTTCTATCTGGAGACCAGTCGCTGCGCATGACGGACGATGCTGGCGCCACCCGACGCGACGGGATGCGCATCGTCGGCGCGGTCGATCGCGACGTGTCAGCGCCGCTGGCCCAATCGGTGCAAGGCCTGCTCGAACTACCCGCCAATGTCGCGGCGCAGGACCCGTCCGAGCCGGTCCGCAATCTGATTCTTGAGCAGCGCGCCACACTGGTCGGCGCCACCGGCGACGTCAGTGAACAGATGACGATCGACGTGGTCGCAATGCTGTTCGAATTCATCCTGCGCGACAATCAGATTCCAGCGGAAGTACGCGCGCAACTGGGTCGGCTGCAATTTCTGGTGTTGAAGATCGCGCTGCGGGAGTCGACACTGCTGACGCAGCAGGGTCATCCGGCGCGCATGCTGGTCAATCGCATCGGTTCGATTTCGATCGGCCTGCGCCAACTCGATCCGAGCGGCGCGCGCATCAGCACTGAGATATGCCGGATCGTCGAGTCGCTGCTGTCAAGCGACACCGGTTCATCGACGCCTTTTTCGGTCATGCTCGATGAGTTCGACAGTTTCATCGCCAATGAATTCCGGGTCGGCAACGTTGGAATAGAGCGTGCGGTGCAGGTCATCGAAGATGCGCAAAGCCGCACCCTGCGCTATACGCATCTGACGGCGCAGCTCGATGAAGCCTTGTTCGGCCTGACCATCGACGCCTTCCTGCGAAATTTCCTGATGCACTCGTGGACCTATGTGATCGAGCGGGCCGAACGCACGCAGGATCCGCAGGCAATCCGTTTTCGCCAACTCGTGCCCGAACTTTTGTGGAGCATCGTGCCGCGTACTGCCGCCGACAGTCGCAGCGAATTGCTCGGCTTGCTGCCCAACATCGTGCGCACCATTCGCAACGGCCTCATGGCCCTCGAATGGGATTCAGCCCGCCAGCAGGACGTGCTTGACTGGCTGGTCCAGGCCCACCGCAGCGTGTTGCGCGGGGTTCCAGACGCTACGCCGGCGCCGACCCTGCAGTCGATGCGGCAGCATTTTGCCCATTTCATTGCCGGCGCCGAAGAAGAATTGCCACTCTCGGCGGTGGAGTCGGCCGACGTGATCCAGCAGCAGGTATTTCTCGACCAGGCGATCCGGGATGCGGACGGCGCAACGGCGCACTCGTCCGGCCTGACCGGCGCGAGCGACCTGCGTCTTGCCGGACAGTCTTCCGCCACAGCCCTGCCGGAAAGTGCCGCCATTGATGCGCTCACACCTGGTGTCGACGGCAGCATGATGATTGACAAGGATCTCGAGGACGATGATCCGGTGGGTACGGCCATGCTCGCGCACTTGCGCACCGGAGTGGCAGTGACGCTAAAACTTGGCGACGTTGCCGGCAAGGCGCAGTTGACCTGGATCGATCAGAAAAAATCGACCCTGGTGCTGTCGATCGAAGGACAACCGGCGCCGGTGCTGATCAGCATGCGCATGTTCCGCCGCATGTACAACAGCGGCCGCTTGATGTTCGTCGAAACGGCGCCGCTGTTCGAACGTGCCATTGCATCGGTGCAGCATTCTGCCGCAAGCATGTAGCGACTACATGACCAGGGCGCGCAGCATCGGTTGCAGCATCGCCGCGCCCAGGGCGGCGCTGCGCGCACCATTCCAGCCCACTGTCGGATCCGGCAATGCCGCGTTGTCCTTGAACGGCATCTCCAGTGTCAACGAGACGCACTTGAAATGATGCGCAACGTATTTCGATGCCAACCGCAACACTTCCTGGCGATACTTGCCGGCTGCATAGCCGAATTGCGTCTGGAAATCCGGGCTGGCAGCTTTCAGGTCCGCCACGAATGCATCCTGCGCTTGTGACTGCGCGGTACTGAAACCTTCCAGCATCTCGCTGCCGGCCACGAACACGTATGGCAGTCCTTCGTCACCGTGGACGTCCAGAAACAGGTTACAGCCGCCGGCATGCATCCGTTGGCGCACAGCCAGCACTTCCGGACTGTGTTCGCGGCTAGGCGTCACCCACTCCCGGTTCAGGTTGGCGCCGGTCGCGCTGGTGCGCAGGTTGCCACGTGCGGCGCCGTCGGGATTCATGTTTGGCACGATCGTCAGCAACACCTCCGCGCGCAACCGGCGCGCCAAGGGATTCGCCTGGTCCAGCAATGCTTCGACCATGCCTTCGGCAAACCACTCCGCCATCGTTTCACCGGGATGCTGGCGGGCGATGATCCAGGCTTTCTTCGCCGCTGCGGGGTTGCCGATCTGGATCGCATTGAGGTCGCGTCCATCGCGAGTGGTGGCCAGATCGAGAATGCGCACCTCCGGATGGAGCGCGGCACGGCCCAGCAGATCGAGATGCCGCTCCCAGCAATACGGTTCGAAATAGGCGTAATAAACACTGTCGTGCTCGGGAGCGTGGTCGATGGTCAGTACTTTGCCGTCGTAACGGGTAGGCACCCGGAACCACGCTTGACGGTCATGGCTGGCCACGGCCTGATAGTCCTTCCAGCCATCCGGATAGGACGCCTCGCCGGCGTTCAACAGACGCAGTTGGCACTGCATGCCGCGGGCGCCCTGCAGACGAAAATAAAACCACTGCATGAACTCCGCATGCGAATCCCGGCGTAGTCGCAGATCGATTTGTTGCGGGTTGTCGGCGCCGACGAATTCGATGGCGCCACCGTCGAAACGGTCACTGATTTTCAAAGTCATGATTGGAATGGAAGCAAAAGCGAAGAAGCCTGCATGGTAATGGATTGCACGGGCAATGACGGTCTCCCGCTCTGGCCGAACATCGGCACCCTCTGCTATACTTCGCGCTCAGTCGGGGCGTAGCGCAGCCTGGTAGCGTACGTGCATGGGGTGCACGGGGTCGGAGGTTCGAATCCTCTCGCCCCGACCAGTTTCAAGATGAAATTTGCGTTGCAGCACAGGAAGTTCCATGACCCGCACCGGCGGGTTTTTTCATGTCTGCTTCGTTTCACGCGCGTCGCAATGCCGCCGGCCAAGCTACACGGAGCGTGGCTTTTTCGCCGGCCGTTCGATCCGAGTGATGCCGCCGGTGACGGCGACGGGATCACTGGCTGGAAAAGTCAGTTCGATGGCGTCGTCGAGCTGTTCTTGCTGGCGCAATTCCGGATCAGCAGAGGTGATGGCGCGTTCGACGACATTGCGTTTGCTGCCCTCGCCATCGCCGACATCTTTCGGCGTCACGGCAGAAGAATTTTTTCCAGGTGACGAAGGCAGCGTGGTGGAATCCTCGGTAGCCTTGACCTCTGCCTGCCCGGCTGCACCGGCGCTGTTTTTCTTTTGACTGGACATGCTGGTTTCCTTTGAATAAGTGTCCTGCTGCGACGCCAGGAAGTTGATGAAGTTCCATTTTTGGTTCACACAGGCTGACAGAACAACCGGCGCGGAAGGTGACGGCGCACGGCATGAAGGTCGCTATTATTGCCTGTCGGAATTTCTTACACCTGTTCCGTTTCTTCTCGAAAACACTGGTCCAAGTCGTTGATTCATAACGAACGTGGTGTGATGGCGCGTAAATTGCTAAACTGATCGCGACAACAGTGCAATCGAATCGGGAATATCATGAGCGGGACTTCAGGCCAGGCAGACAGCAGTGCGACCGGTAATCAGGCCGCGGGTTTCATGCGCCGCGACTTCGTGACGGCCGCCTTGATCGAACAAGGGATCGCACTTCAAGGCCAGGCCGGGACGCGGTACGCTGCCGTCTTCCTCGATTACAAGGGTGTGCCGGTCGACATTGCCTTGCGCGTGTTGCTGCGCCCGCAGGAGCGTCGCAAGATCATGGCGCCCAGCGGACAGGGGCCGATCCCTTCCTGATCACCACTTGCGGCATCGCCGCCACGCGGCCCGGCGGGCAGCGCCGGCTGATGAAAAACGGGTTACTATCCGCGTTCCGCTCGCGCCTCCCGGTGCAGCTACATTCGCACGGAACCCGCCATGACGACTCCCCTGGACATCAATCCGATTGTGTTGCTCAAGCCGTTGTCCGGCTACGTGGTGGAAGATTTGTCGAACGCCGACATTGCGGCAACCGCGACACTCGCGGCGACGGCCTTGAGTGCGCTGGCTGCACCCCTGCTCAAGTTGCTGACCGGCGCTGGCACCGAGACGGACGACATCGCCCTCCAGTTTTTCCCTGATCCGGAAGATCCCAGCACGCCGGGAAACCTTTTTTTCTGGCCCACCACCCGTACCAGCCGTGCCAGCACGTATGCCGACGCATCGAAGGCGGAATACTCGCTGCGTGCAGCGGTCTTCTTGCCCGAGCGGGATGACTACGGTGTAGTCTATCCGGCAGGCTTCAATCTGTTGCTCAAGCTCGAAGCCAGCGCCTGCGAACTGGTGCGGGTTTTGCCTGCCTCGGT